>JACRNI010000177.1 GCA_016234925.1 Deltaproteobacteria bacterium
CTTATTGCTCTTAGTCTATTCTGCTCCTTCTGGGATAGTTCCGGCTGCACATTCTTTGTAACCTGATGAAAACCTTTTGCTATGCTGAATACTTTCATTGAGAGGCTCCTCCTTAATATCAAAAGTTACCCCTCTCTTATATCCTATTTCTGTCTCATATGTTTATGAACTTATTCAGGGTTTACATCCTTTACACATATTGATAATATTTAATAATGGCTTCCGCAACCACAAAAAAACAACCTTTTATCCCTGCTGAAAGGCATGAAACTATCCGCAGGCAGATAATATCTCTCCTTGCAGGAAATACCCTCTCAGCAAAAGACATCTCTGCCGATGTCCGCATCTCTGAAAAAGAGGTTTATGAACATCTTGAACACATACAGATGGCTAAAAAAGAGGTTCATCTTGTCGTCATACCTGCAGAATGCGAAAAATTCGGTTTTGTATTCAAGAAAAGGGAAAGGCTCAAAAAACCCGGCAAATGCCCTGCATGCAACAGCGAATCAATTGCAGAGCCGATGTTTTCCATCACTGAAAAACATAGAATACAGTCATCATATACACAGCGACATAAATAGTTGCGCATACAGAGCGTCAGAACAAAGCAGAACAAGGAGCGACGAAGCAAGGAGTGAGGCGTATTTTTAGCATACGCCGCAGCAACGAACCGAGGAGCAACACAGGTATGCGAAGTTATGACGCTCTGTATATATTATTCCTTCACCCTCATCTCCAGTATCCTCTCTACATGAAACACCCTTTCTTCCATCCTGCTGGCGCAGAATGCCTTTAGGCCCGGGAATCTTTTTCCGCTGTATTCAAGTTCGCCCACAGAGAGCGGCGTAATCACCCTCTTTGATTTTTCATCCTTTGTCTTGAGATACACGATTTCCAGTTGTTTGCCTGTCTTTATAGCATCTTCTAGAAATGAAATCTTTTCATGAAAAGGCAATCTTTTTTCTGCAAGGTGGTATTGATATTTTGTAACAAAATTCACAACCCTTCTGTCCATGAGGATATTCTTTTTTGAGACAGGCTGTTTGAGAATAATCCCTTCAAGGGTGGTGCATCTGCTCAGGGCAACATATAGTTGTCCGTGGGAAAAGGTGCCTCTGCCTATGTCTATTATCACCCTCTCAAATGTCTTGCCCTGACTTTTGTGAATCGTAACAGCCCATGCAAGTTTCAAAGGATACTGGGTAAATGAGCCCACTGCCTCTGAAATAACCATGCCCTTATTTTTATCGTAAGAAAATCTATACATCTCCCATTTATAAGGCGTAATATCAATAATGCCTCCGTCTGAAAGTTCAACCCGTATTGCATCGGACGTATCATCCCCTTTTTTAATACCCATAACCTTGCCTATGCTGCCGTTTATCCAACGTCCTAAAGGATCATTATTCAAAAGCATTACCTGCGAGCCGGCTTTTACAACAATCTCTATGCCTGTGGGCAAATCCTTTGTTTCAAAATCACCTTCAAGGATGCCTGCATAACGGTATTCCCTTCCCTTAATATCCGCAAGTTTTCTTGTGTTAATGCCCTCTGCAAGGATGTTTGTTGTTGTGAGATGGATGGAGAAATCGCCGCTCCTTTCTTTGAAGTTAGTGATGTATCTCCTGTTTATCTCGTTCATATCATCATCCGTTGCAGTGTTGTTCCTAACGGCATTCAGGAGTTTTAGAAAATGTTCATCTCTCTGGCGGTAGACCTTCTCAAGTTCAATGAATTCCATAGCAAAGCCGTTACTGTCTCCGAAGACCACAGCGCCAAAGAAATACGGGCTTTTATAATAATCCATAAAAAAGGCTTTATCTCTTGATGTGACAACAGGCGGCAGTTGATAGAGGTCTCCGATAAATATCATCTGGATTCCGCCGAAAGGAAGTTTTTTTGTCTTGCCGTGCAAACGGAGGAATATATCCACACAGTCCAGCAAATCAGCCCTTACCATAGAGATTTCATCAATTATAATGGCATCCAGTTTTTTATAGATGTTTTTATCTCTTGGCTTGATTTTTCGGACGCTGTCAGGGGTTATATCAATCTTGAAATTGAAAAATGAGTGGATGGTCTGCCCCTTTACATTTACCGCTGCAACTCCTGTGGGCGCAAGGACAGCGACAGCCTTTTTTGTGTTTTTTCTAAAATATTGCAGAAGCGTTGATTTGCCTGTGCCTGCCCTGCCTGTGATAAAGACATGCCTGTCAGTATCTTCCATGGTATGGAAAGCGCTGCGAAACCCTTCATTAAATTCAAGAGTGGGAAGTGCGGAAGTCATAAACAGTTTATCTCTTTAATGCGTATTTATTTACGATACTGTGTATAATAAAAAAGATTGAAGAGCCCCGCAACAAGATGTGGGGATTCGGAGGCACAGGACGTTCAAGGGCGAAATTCTACAGGAATGTATTCTTTACCCCATATCCCAAATAATTTATATTTGTGCTGTCTGACAGTCTAAATTCAAATCTTAATGGGTCAAAGGTCATGCCTTTGATTTCTTCAACTGTAATATTATTTTCCTTGAGTAGTTCTACGAGCAGGGAAGGTCTTATAAATCTTTTGAAATCATGCGTTCCTTTTGGAACCATGTTTAAGATGTTTTCTGCCATGAATATGGCGAAAAATCTTGATGAGAGGGTCTTATTCAGGGTTGAGAAAAAAAAATAGCCTTCTTTTTTCAAAAGACTGCATGCCTCTTTTAAAAATCTTGCCAAATCATCCACATGCTCTAAAACCTCTGCGCAGATAAGAATGTCATAGCATCCATCCTTGTAGCCGCCGACCTTTAGGTCGGCGATTAGTTGAGATACAGATGCAAGTTTATAATCAATCTCAAGCCCTGTTTCCTTTGCATGTTCTTTTGCAGCATCAAGGGCAACAGGGGATAAATCAATGCCTGTAACATCTGCCCCTGCCTTTGCAAATTCCTCTGAAAGTATGCCGCCGCCGCAGCCAATATCAAGGACTCTTTTTCCTTTTAAGTCTCCAACCTTGCCTGAAAAATAAGAAAATCTTAAGGGATTTATCCTGTGAAGGGATACAAACCTGCCTTTAGGATTCCACCATTCCTTGCCAAATGCATCAAATTTTTTAGCCTCTTGATTTTCAGTCATATCATTTGCCGGACTACACTACCCTCTGTTTTTTTTCTTTCTTTTTATACTCCATTTTATTCAAGGCATTTATGTACGCCTTTGCGCTTGCTATTATTATGTCTGTGTGCGCGCCCTGCCCAAGGACAATATGGTCGTCTTCCTGAAGCCGAACAGTAACCTCACCCTGCGCATCTGTTCCGCCTGTTATTGCATTCACAGAATATCGGAGGAGTCTGCTCTTTGTCTTTGTTATTTTAGCAATTGTCTTGTAAACCGCATCAACAGGGCCATCGCCAAAACCTGCCTCTTTAATATGTTTACCATCTATATACATCTCTACGGTTGCATTTGGAACTGACTCAGTTCCGCTCACAACATTCAATTTGTCCAGTTTAAATCTTTCAGGTATCTCTATCCTCAAAACCTCATCTGCAACTATTGCCTCTATGTCCTCGTCAAAAATCTCTTTTTTCTGGTCAGCAAGTATTTTAAACCTTTCAAATGCCTTGTTCAGATTTTCATCAGAAATTTGAAACCCAAGTTCATTCAACCTTGTCTTGAATGCGTGCCTGCCTGAATGTTTGCCCATCACAAGTTTTGACTGCGACAGTCCCACTGATTCAGGCCTCATAATCTCATATGTCGTCTTTTCCTTTAAAAGCCCGTCCTGATGGATGCCTGATTCATGGGCAAACGCATTGTCTCCGACAATGGCCTTGTTCGGCTGAACCATTATGCCTGTTATGCCTGTTATAAGCCTGCTTGTCGGATAAATCTGTTCTGTAACAATCTTTGTATCAAGGATTAAAATATCTTTTCTCGTCCGCAGTATCATTACAATCTCTTCAAGCGAGGCGTTTCCTGCCCTCTCACCAATGCCGTTGATTGTGCATTCAACCTGCCTTGCGCCGTTCATAACCGCAGCAAGGGAATTTGCAACTGCAAGCCCTAAATCATTATGGCAGTGAACGCTTATAATCGCCTTGTTTATATTCGGCACATTATCTTTAATGCCTTTTATTAAAGCGCCGAATTCTGATGGAATTGCATAGCCCACAGTATCAGGTATATTCAATGTTGTTGCGCCTGCGTCTATCACAGCCTCAAGAACCTCATAGAGATAATCTCTGTCAGAACGGCTTGCATCCATGGGCGAGAACTCCACATCCTCAACATATCCCCTCGCCCTCTTAACCATCTCCACAGCGCGCTTTTTTGCCTCTTCCCTTGTCATCTTAAACTGATGCTTTAAATGTATGTCAGATGTTGAAATGAAGGTATGGATGCGCGGTTTCGGCGAGCCTTTTAATGCCTCCCAAGCCTTGTCAATGTCTTCGGGCTTTGCCCTCGCAAGACTGCATACAACAGGCCCTTCAACCTCATGTGAAATCCTTTTCACTGCCTCAAAATCTCCGGGTGAACTTATTGCAAAACCTGCCTCAATTATATCAACGCCGAGTCTTGCAAGCTGCTTTGCAATGATTACCTTTTCTTCAACATTCATTGAAGCGCCGGGCGACTGCTCGCCGTCCCGCAGTGTTGTGTCAAATATCTTTATATATTCTGTCATTTTAAAGAAACCTCTTTTTTTTGCTGTTGTGCTATCTGAAGTTTTTTTCTAAAAAATATTGCTGTAAAAGGCCCTGACATCACATAACCGAATGTTAATAAAAACAGCATTATTTGCGGCTCAGCAGCAATCAATATCAGTAAAAATATCAAACCAACAAGAAGCATGAAAGGCATCTTTTGTCTAAGATTCAATTCCTTGAAACTGTAATATTTAATATTGCTTACCATAAAGAACGCAAGGAGATATACAAGTATCAGGATGGTCACATGCTTTGTAATCTCCTCATAGCCAAAATAAAAAAATACAAGGACAGTTGATGCGACAAGCGATGCTGCCGCAGGTATTGGAAGTCCATTAAAACTTCTGCTCTCTATTGTGCTTATCTGTATATTAAACCTTGCAAGCCGAAGCGCACCGCACACAACATACAAAAATGCAGCAAGCCAGCCATATCTGCCGAATGGACGGAGCGCCCATGTAAATATCAAAATCCCCGGCGCAAGACCAAATGCAATCAAATCAGCAAGCGAATCATATTCAACGCCAAACCTGCTTGTAGTTCCTGTAAGCCTTGCAATCCTGCCGTCAAGTCCGTCAAGCACAGCGGAGATTAAAATCGCTATAGCAGCCTTGTCAAAACTTCCGTCAAATGCAGCGATTATTGAATAAAACCCTCCAAAAAGGCTTGCAGAGGTCATAAGATTAGGCAGGATGTATATGCCCTTTTTTATGCCTTCTGGTTTTGGTCTTTGTTTTTCAATCATTTTAAATATCCCAAAATGGAACTCCCTGCCTTTACCTTATCGCCGACTTGGACATTTATTTTGCACTCAACCGGCAGATATACATCCAATCTTGAACCAAATCTTATCATACCAAATCTTTTGCCCTTTTCAACTACATCACCCTCTTTTAAATAGCAGACAATCCTCCTTGCAATAAGCCCTGCTATCTGATTAAAGACAATCCTCTTGCCATTTGCAGTCTCCAGCAAAACTGCGTTCTGTTCATTTTCAATAGATGCCTTGTCCAGATTTGCAGAAAAGAATTTTCCTGGGTTATAAAAAACCCCGAGAACCTTGCCGGAAAAAGGGATCCTATTGACATGGACATTAAAAACATTCATAAATATGCTGATTTTTACTGCATCTGCTTTCAAAAAACGGTCTTCAAATATCTTTTCAACAATTATTACCTTGCCGTCTGCAGGCGATACAACTGCCAAAGGGTCTTGAGGAATAACCCTCTCAGGGTTTCTAAAGAACCAGACTGTAAATATCATTAAAAGCGCAAGAAAAAGCGCCAAATACCTTGCTTCAAAATACCAAAACACAGCGCTCAATATCAAAAACAATATGATAAAAGGAAGCCCTTCAATTGCTATCAGTGTATTTTCGTTCATAAGTGTCGGGTATTAGACGTCTTGCTATACATAGCGTCATAACTTCGCATCCCTGCGTTGCTCCTCGGCTCGTCGCTGCGGCGTATGCTTAAAATACGCCTCACTCCTCACCTTCGTCGCGGCCCGACCCACGCCGCTGGCGTGGGTGCCCCCTGCTTTGTTCTGACGCTATGTATGCTGCTCTATTTATGACGCTGTGTATAATCTTCCTTTGCAATTTAAATTGAGCGCCAGCAATTATCTGATATAGTTTTCAGGATTGCAAGATTTTTTTTGCAAGACTGTCCTGCCAGAAAAATTTTGTAGGGGCTTGATTTATCAAGCCCCTTATATCGGGTGTCATAAATGCCGCCCCTACATTTTTATTACCTTCGCTATGCATAATGAGGGGTCTCAAGGAAATTTCGGAATCCTTGACACCCATCCATTTGTGGCTTAAAATCTATTGCAAATGAGACGCCTTCTTATATTGCTGACATTATTCGCCCTGCAAATGACATCCTGCGCACCCGCGCCTACAGCGCTAAACCATCATCTAAATGTTCCATCATCTGATGCGCTGCAAAAAACAAAGGAAAATCTCATTGAACAGGATGCTGTAAAACCTATTTTAAGCCCCAGAGATTTATTTTTAAACGGCTATCAATCTTATCAATCAAATGATTTTGCAGCAACAGTTTATTTTTTTGAACAAATCCCTGACAGTTATATGCTTTCTGATTATGCCCTTTATTACAAGGCAAACGCGCTTGCAAGCCTAAATAGGCATTATGAGGCGCTCTTGTCCCTTGATAGAATTGCAAAAGAATATCAGGACAGTCCGCTTTTCCCCTTCGCTTTATTAAAGATAGGCGGCATCTTTTTAAATACTGCTGATTATCAGAAGGCAGCAGAGTATTTTCAAAGGATTATTGACAAGTTCCCAAACCACAAGGAAACGCCGCAGGCGCTCTATAATCTTGCAGTATGTCTTGAAAATACTGGCAAAGATGCGGACGCACAAAACATATTAAAACAACTATGGATAGAATATCCAACAGACAGATATACAAAATCAACTTTTAAACCCATTCTTACAATGGATGAAACATATAAACAAATTCAAAACCTGTTCAAACTAGGCGAATACAAAACTGTTATTAAAGAAACTTTAGATTTAAAGGAAAACAGGTTTGTCATGATGAATGCCAAATCTTCTTATTACACAAAGGATTATGACGGCGCAATAAAAAATCTAAAGATTATATTAGGCAATGCCCCTAACAATAGGATTGACAATAAGATTAAAGAAGAGGCGCTCTTTTGGCTTGGCAAAAGTTACGCAAATATTAAGGATACAGAAAAGGCATTGGCAGCATACAAGGAAGTTTTGAATTCCTTTTCAAAAGGCAGTTATGCTGACGAGGCGATTTACAGGGCATCTATTTTAACAAAGGAACAGGGTGATACAGCATCTGCAATAGAGATGTTAGAGAAACTTATAAAAGAATATCCATCAAGTCAATTCAGGGATGAAGGCATATGGCAGATTGCATGGATAAACTATGAAAATGGCGAGCATAAAAAAGCGGAAAAATATCTTAAATCCCTTGAAAAAACCTCATCTGACAGGTTCAGAAAACGGGCAATATACTGGCAGGGCAAGGTTCTGCTAAAACTCGGGAATAAGGATAAGGCAGCAGAAGCCTTTAAAAAACTCTCTCCTGAAAAGCAGGATAATTCTGCGCCAGATATTTTACCAGATATTTTATCAGACATGCTGCCTTCGTATTACGGGATGCTTGCAAAAAAGGCGCTCTATGATTTAGGGATAGATAAAAATGCCGATATTGAATACCAGCCGCAAACCGTTTCGTTTAACCCTTTAGAAACTGAAAATCTTCATATAAAAAGAGCTTATGAACTCCTTGCAATAAATTTAAAAGAGCATGCTTACATGGAACTAGAATCATTAAACAGCAAATCATCTATAGATGCCCTTATCCATGCAGGCATAATTTATAAAAATTCAGGCAGCATACACCGCTCATATAATATTGGACGCAGTCTATTGCGAAATTCATCCCGTGTTTCAATCCCCTACCCCGAACTCTCAACTCTATTATCCATAGCGCATCCCCTCGGTTATAAAAATATAGTTGATGAAGCGGCGGCAGCCCAGCAGATTGACCCATACATTGTTTATGCTGTAATTACACAGGAAAGCGCATTTAATGAAACCGCTGTGTCAAGGGCAGGCGCTCTCGGACTTATGCAGATAATGCCGAAAACAGGAAAGGCAGTGGCGGAAAAATTATATGGAAACGCATTTAAAAAAGAGGATTTGTTCCTGCCGGAGATAAACATCACCCTCGGCGCAAGATATTTAAAAGAACTTATGGAAGAGTTTAAAAACAATACTGTCCTCGCCCTCGCTGCTTACAATGCAGGACCTCAGGCAGTAAAATCATGGCTTAAAAAAAGAGATTATTATGATGCGGATGATGGCACAGATAAAAACTTCTCTAAACATTATGCCATAGATGAATTTGTGGAAAACATCCCATATCAGGAAACAAGAAGATATGTTGAACAGGTATTGAGCGCCTATGGGGCATATAAATCTATTTACGGACAGGAACTGCCGTTTGCAAAAAATAAGACTGCGCCTTGATGTAAATCCTTCCTTATTGTATTATTATATTTTCTAAATCACTATCATATGCATTCCTTTAAACTCACAACCAACTTTATCCCAAAAGGCGACCAGCCAGACGCAATCAAGAAATTAACGCAAGAACTTCAAAACGGTCTTGTGCATCAGGTCTTGCTTGGCGTTACAGGCTCTGGAAAAACATTTACCATTGCAAATGTAGTCGCAAATGTAAACAAGCCTGTCCTTGTCCTCGCGCCGAATAAGACCCTTGCAGCACAGTTGTATGCAGAGTTTAAGGAACTATTCCCTGAAAACAGGGTTGAATATTTTGTATCATATTATGATTATTATCAGCCAGAGGCATATCTCCCGACAACAGATACTTTCATTGAAAAAGATGCGTCAATAAACGATGAGATAGACAAGATGAGGCACTCTGCAACGCATTCGCTTTTAACAAGAAATGATGTCCTCATTGTCGCGTCTGTTTCCTGCATATATGGAATCGGCTCGCCTTCTGATTATGGTTCAATCCATTTGTATGCAGAAAAAGGCATGGATGCTTCAAGGGATGATGTTTTAAAAAAACTTATTGAGATGCAGTATCAGAGGAATGACTATGATTTTTACAGAGGCACATTCAGGGTTAAGGGTGATGTGGTTGATATATTTCCTGCATATGAAGGCGACATGGCAATAAGACTTGAGTTCTTTGGCGACACGATTGAGGCGATTTCAGAGATAGACCCGCTTAAAGGAAAGATTACAAAGAGGATAGACAATGTCATAATCCATCCTGCAAGCCATTATGTTACAACAAGGGATAATCTGAAAAGGGCAATGGATGATATAAGGGATGAACTTCGCGAAAGGCTGATAGAGTTAAAGGCGAATAATAAATTATTAGAGGCTCAGAGGATTGAGCAGAGGACTTTGTACGATTTGGAGATGATGGAGGAGATGGGCTACTGCTCGGGCATAGAAAATTATTCAAGACACCTTGCAGGAAGGATTGCGGGCGAGCCGCCTTATACATTGATAGATTATTTTCCAGAGGATTATCTTTTGATAGTTGACGAGAGCCATATCACAATCCCGCAGTTAAACGGCATGTATAACGGGGACAGGTCAAGAAAGACTACGCTTGTTGAATACGGCTTCAGGCTTCCATCTGCATTAGATAACAGACCATTAAAATTTGACGAGTTTGAAAAAAAAATAAATCAAGCGATCTATGATTCTGCAACACCAAGCGGACATGAAATCAAACAGGCGGACGGCTCTGTAGTTGAGCAGGTCATAAGACCAACTGGACTCATGGACCCTGAAATTGATGTGAGACCTGCAAAGACACAGGTTGATGACCTTTACGGAGAGATTAGAAAAAGGGTTGATAAAAAGGAAAGGGTGTTGGTTACAACACTCACAAAAAGGATGGCAGAGGACTTGACCCAGTATTATGCTGATTTGGGTATAAAGGTAAAGTATCTCCATTCAGATATTGATACGCTTGAAAGGGTTGAAATTTTGCGGGATTTAAGGCTTGGCGGGTTTGATGTCTTAATAGGCATAAATCTTTTAAGGGAAGGATTAGATTTGCCGGAAGTGTCCCTTGTTGCAATAATGGACGCTGACAAAGAAGGATTTCTCCGTTCAGAAAGGTCTTTGATTCAGACTTGCGGCAGGGCTGCAAGGAATGTTGACGGACAGGTCATTATGTATGGTGATAACATAACAGGCTCAATGAAAAAAGCGATTGATGAGACAAAAAGAAGGAGAAAGATTCAGGCAAGATATAACAGAGAAAACAACATAACACCTGAGACAATAAAGAGCAGCATAAAGAATATCCTTGCCTCTGTCTATGAGAAAGACTATTATACAGTTCCAACTGTTAAGGAAAAAGAAGAAGAATACATACCCCTGCATGAGATACCGCAGATTATAAAGGCGCTTCACAAAGAGATGACGGCTGCTGCAAAGAAAATGGAATTTGAAAAGGCGGCAGAAATAAGAGACAGGATAAAGAGACTTGAGGATATGGAGGTAAGGATTGGATGAGAAATATTTTTGTTACTTTCTATTGTATTTGCCCAATTCATTGGGCGCATTGAAAAATCGCCGATAAATCGGCAAACTACAAATAAAATAGGTAGCCGCAACCTTTATGGTTGCGTTAAATTCGCAGGCTAAAACCTGCGGCTGCCAAGAATTTTAAAATTCACACATAATTTGGGATTAATTAAAGGAGAAAAAATGGAAAAGAATAAAGATGTAAAATCTAAAACATTCATTGATTTTGGTTTAAGCAAAGAGGTGCTTCAGGCAGTGGCAGGCATGGGTTTTGAAGAGCCGACACCCATACAGGAAAGGACAATCCCTGTTATTATGCAGGGCAAAGACATAATCGGTCAGGCGCAGACCGGCACAGGAAAGACAGCGGCATTCGGCATACCGATAGTTGAGAAGATAGACCCGAGGAAATTTTCTGTTCAGGCAATTATCCTGACGCCGACAAGGGAACTTGCGATACAGGTTGCTGAGGAGATGAATAAAATCGGCAAATTCAGCAGGGTGTTTGCCCTTCCAATCTACGGCGGCTCTTCAATAGAAAGGCAGATAAAGGTGCTGAGAAAAGGTGTTCATATAGCAGTTGGGACGCCGGGCAGGGTTATAGACCACATTGAAAGGGGCACGTTAAAACTCAATGAAGTGAAGATTGTTGTGCTTGACGAGGCTGACGAGATGCTTGATATGGGTTTTGTTGACGACATAACAACCATATTAAGTCATACGCCAAAACAGAGGCAGACATTGCTTTTTTCAGCAACAATGCCAGAAGGGATAATCAAAATATCAAAGCGGTATATGGTATCGCCTGAAAAAATCGGCATAAGCGCGAATATACTTACAGAGCCTAAGATAGACCAGATTTTCTATGAAATAAGGCAGTCTGAAAAAATGGATGCGCTTTCAAGGCTCATAGACGCAGAGGACTCTGATTTGTTTTTGGTCTTCTGTCATACCAAAAAAGAGGTTGATGATGTTGCGGCAAACCTCAAAAACAGGGGATATGAGGCAGAGGCGATACACGGAGACTTCAGCCAGTCCCAGAGGGAATCTGTTATGAGGAGGTTTAAGGGCGGCATGATAGATGTTCTTGTTGCGACAGATGTCGCTGCAAGGGGGCTTGACATAAGCAATATCTCGCATGTTGTAAATTACAGCATACCCCAAAACCCTGAGGCATATATCCACAGAATCGGAAGGACAGGCAGGGCAGGCAGGTCGGGTGTTGCAATAACATTTGTAACGCCAAGGGAAGACAGGCAGATGAGGCTTATTCAATCTGTTGCAAAGACAAAGATAAAAAGGGGGAAACTGCCGACCGTTCAGGATGTGCTTGAGGCAAGGGTTGGAACATTAAAAGAGAGGATTCAGGAGTTTATTGATGATAAAAGGTTTGATACATATCTGGCGCTTGTAAATAAACTTGCTGACGGCGCTGAACCCATTGAAGTGGCGGCAGCGCTTTTAAAATTTCAGTTAGAGGGGTTTGGCGCTGGTGAGGAAAAAAGTTATGAAGATACAGGCGGATCACCGGGTATGGTGAGATTGTTTATGAATGTCGGCAGACAGCAAAAGATAAATGCAAATGATATTGTGAGGGCAATTGCTGAAAAGACAGGCATAGCAGGGAAATCCATCAGTAATATAAGCATATTTGACAAGTTCACATTTGTTGAAGTTCCAAAGGAACATGCTGAAAAGGTGATAGAGGTCATGCACCAAGGCATGATTTCAGGGAAAAAAGTAGCAGTGGCAAAGGCAAAACCAAAGTGAAGATAGATATTTAGCAGATGTTCACGCTCAAAAATCGCATAGATGCGAGGCGCCGAGGAGCGAGCAGCGGAGCATACTTTTTAGTATGTGAGCAGCGCAGCGACAAAGGCAACGAAGCAGATGGGCGTTTTTCAGCGTGAACTACGGTCTCGGCGCTATGGTTGCCAGAAATACAAGCCTTGTCTTTGCAATGTAGCCGTGGGGTTCGCCGGGCTCCCAGATAATAACTGAACCCGGACCTGCCTCAATCTCGTCGCCTTCTGTCAGGAATTTTCCTGTGCCTTCAAGCACGGTCATCATCACCCTTGATGTTGAACAGCATTTTGAAACCCCCTGCCCTGCCTCAGAGCAGAAAAGCGCAAGCCTTGCCTCGTCAGAATCAAAGACAAGGAATGAATTTTTGGAATCAGGCATGAATTCTATCTGTGCTTTTATATCTATCTTTTTCATTTACAAAATCCCCCTTATTAAATTCAAGGCTAAAGCCTTGAGTTACTGTAACTCAAACCTTTAGGTTTGAAAATATTTTTCTAGCATCCAGCGCAGTTTTTGAGTATGATAAAAATCATATTTGTAAAATACTGGTATGAATTATTATTGTGCCGACTGGGGGTGTCTATGGAGATAAAAATCACAAAAGATATGAAGACAAACGAGGCGGTTGAGAAATACCCTGCAATAAAAGAGGTCTTTATAAAATATTTTGGCAAGGGCTGTTTTGACTGCCCTTCATTCGGTTCAGAGGATATTGCATTTGCCTGCGCAATGCACGGCACAGATGTTGAGCAATTTGTAAAGGAGTGCGCAGAGGCAGTTCAAAGGTCATAGAAGTAAAGTTTTGTATTGACATAAACAGCGCATTACCGCTATACTTTTATGTACAAATAAGCCTTTGAGGAGCATCTATGGCATTCACAGTTACACTTGCAGAGATTTCTGTTTTTCTTATAGCGATAGCAATATTTATATTTGTCCTGTATCTCATACCGCTGGTTATTCAACTCCGCGAAACAGCAAGGGGTGTTCAAAGATTGGCTGAAAAATATGAAGATGTCATGGTTGATTTGAAATCAATAACAGGCAAGGTGAATGCACATATTGACGATGTTGGCGAGGTTGTAAAGAATTTTAAGGATGTCGGGCTAAAGGCGACAGGGCTTGCAGACCTTGTGTTCAGCAAGGTTAAAACACCGATTGTAACTATTATCAGCCTTTTGACAGGCATAGGCTTTGGCTTGAAACATTTTAAAAAGGGAGATGATACGATTTCACAGATTACAAAGACAGATTACACAGATTAAATAAGATTACACCGATGGATGGTTTTAATCTGTGTAATCGTTTTTTAAAATCTGTGCAATCAATTTAATTAAAGGGGGGTGAAGAAGATGTCAGAGAATAAGGGTTCTACAACATTAGAGGTTACATTGGCGCTTTTATTAGGCGGTGTTATAGGCGCCGGCATTGCGCTTTTATATGCGCCTCAAACAGGAGAAGAAACAAGAAAAAAACTCAAAGAAACAGCAGATAAGTTGAGAGACCAGTTTAAGGAAAAAGGCGATACAGTCAGCGAATATGCATCAGAGGGCGTTCAAAAGGTGAGGCAGTTTGTTGAAGAGAAAAAGGCTGATGTAACCGCGGCATATGAGGCAGGAAAAGAGGCTTTCAAAAAGGAAAAGGCACGGCTGTGATAGGAAGGGTTTAAGGGGTAGCGTCGGGGTTTATCCCCGACGAATTCGTTGCCCATAAAGGGCAACGCTACTAGAACCCTTGCCCCCTTGAACCCTATTTTCATATGAAGCCAGTAAAGGATACAGCATTGCCAGATATAGAAAAAACCAAACTCTCTGTCCTGATTGCAGAGGATAATGCTGTATCGCAGAGGCATCTTATAGACAGACTCAACTCCCTTGGCTATGATGTTGTCGGCTGCGCCTCTAATGGCGAAGATGCTGTCAAGATGGTCTGCGAAAAAAAGCCGCAACTTGTAATCATGGATGTTATGATGCCGAAGATGGACGGCATAGAGGCTGCAAAACAGATTACAGCGCACTCTCCTGTCCCGATTATCCTTTTGACCGGCAAAAGCAGCGATGAACTTGCTGACAGGGCAATAGAGGCAGGGGTTTTTGCATACCTTATAAAACCTGTTACAAAAAAAGACCTTATCCCTGCGATTAAACTTGCATTAAGCCGTTTTGATGAGTTTAAAAAACTTGAAAAAGAGGTATATGATTTAAAAGAGGTGCTTGAGACACGGAAACTTGTTGAAAAGGCAAAGGGCATCTTAATGAAGCGGTGCAATATCCATGAGGACGAGGCGTTTAAACTCCTGCAATCCTATTCGCAGAATGAAAACAAGAAAATAAGAGATATTGCGGATAGCATCATAACAGCAAGCAGGTTTATGTAATCGAAAAATAGCAATAGAAGATTGTCATTGCGAGAACCCGAAGGGTTCGTGGCAATCTCAAATATCAAAAGGCGAGATTGCTTCGTTGCACTCGCAATGACAATTTCTAAATCGGAATTTGGGATGTGAAAAAATACAATTCAAATCTCAAATCTCAAAAGTAAGGAGATGATATGATTACACCGATTATAAAGGCAGATTACACAGATTAAAACAAATAGTAGTCTTAAATCTGCGTAATCGTATTTTAGAAATCTGTGTAATCAATTTCTTTCATAGGAGTATAAATAAATGAAATCATCAGTCAATCACTTTTTCTTAATCTTATTGTTATTTGCCGTAACCTTTGGCTGCGCAACACCCCCTAAGATAGAAGAGGTAAAACCTGTATGGCCGTCAGCGCCTGATGAGCCGAGAATAGCATATATAAAAAGTTGGTACGGCGAGGAAGATTTTGCAAAAAAAGAATCGTCTTTTCTTGACACCCTCCTTGGAGAAGAAGGAGGCGGCGGCATGAGGATGGCAAGGCCGCAGGCAGTTGCGGTTGATAAGGATGGGACTCTTTATGTCGTTGATTCACAGCTTGCCGCAGTGTTTGTCTTTGATGAAAAGAATAGTGCGTTTGGTATTTTCGGAGGTTCAGGCAGGGGAAGGGTCTCTATACCCAGCGGCATAGCATTTGATAATCTTGGGAATACTATCTTTATATCAGATGCAAAACAAAAAAAGGTATTCGGCTTTGATAAAAACGGCGGATTAAAGGTTGCGATTGGAAAGGAAGGTGAATTTGAAAGGCCGTCAGGTCTTGCTGTAAGCGAGGCGCTCAAAAGACTATATGTTGTAGACACACACGGGCATAAGGTCAAGGCATACACCACAAAAGGGGATTTTCTTTTTGAATTCGGCGAAAGGGGTCATGAGGAAGGCGGGCAATTTAATTTCCCGACATTTGCCGCAATAGACTCTCAGGAAAATGTATATATTGTTGACTCGCAGAACTTCAGGGTTCAGGTATTTGACAAGGATGGCAAATTTATAAGATTATGGGGCGAGGTGGGCGATATACCCGGCAGGTTTGCAAGGCCAAAGGGTGTCGGCATAGACAGCGATGATAATGTATATATCATTGACGCGGCATTTGAAAACATCCAAGTATTTAATAAGGAAACAAAAATACTCTTATTTTTCGGCACATCAGGCATGGACCCAGGTTATTTTAATGTGCCGGCAGGCATGTATATAGATAAAAACACAGACAGGATCTATGTTGCCGACGGATTCAATCAGAGGGTTCAGGTTCTTCAATATCTAAGTGAAAAATTTAAAAAGGAAAAACCGCTTGAATATAAAGAGATACTTGATAGGGGTTTGGAAAAACCAAAAGAGGAAAAGAAGTGAGCGAGTTTATGAGTTAAACTGTAGAAACCGGTCTTTAGACCCGTTAATAACAGACCTAAAGGTCTGTTTCTACAACTCTGGAACTTTTTTAACCTCTGCATTAACCCAACATTAAAATTTCCTAAAGTTTTTAATCCTAAATCCGATATATTTACCAAAGGTAAAGGTAATGAGGATTGTATAAGTCTTTATCTTGCAACTTGCGTCTTGCAACTGCTTTATTAACCCAACATTAAAATTTTTTAAAGATTTCTCTTGACAATATATTGCTTTGATGTATAATTATAATCAAATAGTAATTAACCGCGCTGATGAAGGCGCTATTGATTTGGGGTGATGATGCTCCAAAGGTTTTTAGTCTTTGGGGCATTTTTTATGCCCCCCAAGCCTAGTAAAGACATGGAGGTTATATGAAGTTAAAAAAAGGATTAAATCAAAATAAAAAATCAAAGGAGGTGAATCTAATGAAGAGATTTTTAATATTCGCAATGGTTATAGGCATCAGCATAACCATGTCAGCAAGCGCATTTGCAGGCATTGCCAACTCAAAGCATGACCTTTCCAGCAACAGCAGCGCTGCAATCAGAGCAGAATCTGGAGTAGCCGGCGCTGACCAACTTTGCGTTTGGTGCCATACACCGCACGCAGCTGTTACCGGACAGGGTGTGCCGCTCTGGAACAAGTCTATTACAGTTGCTAGTTTCACAACATATCCAACAACAATCGGAGGCACAGCACAGGTGCCTGCAGACTCAATAAGACCGATGTCAAAGATCTGCTTAACCTGTCATGACGGCACACTGGCAATAAACATAGTTATAAACGCCCCTGGTTCAGGCGGGTATGTTGCAACAGGCGCCACAGCTGGCGGCGATTGGGTTGGTTTAGGTGCAACCAATAAACTGAACTCTACCTATGGCGCTTCATTCCTTGACACAGACTTAAGCAACGACCATCCAATCTCAATACTGTACTCAGCGATAAGCGCGACAACCAGCGCCAATCCTGCAAGTCTCAGAGTAACCACAGAGGTGTCCACCATCACAGATGCTGCTTGGATTAGCAGAAGCAAGTCAGATACCAAGATAAGTGGGCAGCTTGTGGGCGGATATATTGAGTGCGTTTCATGCCATAACCCTCATTCAACCACAAATCAGCTGTTCTTAAGAGGCACAACAGCAGCAAGCAAGATATGCACAACTTGTCACGACATATAAGATTGCTGCAGATTTAAAAATAAAAAAGGCGGGGTTTTTACACCCCGCCTTTTTTATTTGCCGAACATGAGATTTTTGATAATATAAACGCAGGCTTTATAGCGAGCGGCAAAAGAAAGGTGTCATTGCGAGGGACGGAGTCCCGAAGCAATCCCTTTGAGATTGTTTCGGCTTCGCCTCGCAATGACAAGTGAGGGGGCTCGCAATGACACATGCGTAATGTCAACTTATTTATGCCGTTCACTTTAACAACAATATGCGCCTTCAGAAAACATTTTTCCCTTTTTTTATAATACCCTTTATAATACTTTTGATAATCTTGACAGCCAGCCGCAATCTTGCGTGGAAAAACGAAATATCACTCTGGCTTGATATTGCAAAAAAATCACAAAATAAACCTCGTCCTCACAATAATCTCGGCGCATATTATATGGCTGAAAAAGACCTTGAAAACGCCTTTATGGAATTTAAAAAGGCGGTTGAATTGAAACCTGACTTTACCGAGGCAATAAGCAATTTGGGCTTTGTATATTATGACATGGGCATGTTTGAAGAGGCTTCGGCCCTGCAGGAACAAGCGCTGCGTTTAAACCCGAATTTCAGGAATGCGCATTACGGCTATGCCCTTATTATGGAAAGGTTTGGGCAATATGACAAGGCTGGACGCTCGTGGGAAATGGTTATAAAACTCTCTGTATATGAAGATAAATGGAAGATAAAAGCAAGGGAGCATGTTAAGGAGATTGATAAAGGGTTCAAGGATTCTAGGTAGCCGCAGGCTTTATGCCTGCGATAAAACGCAACCGTAAAGGTTGCGGCTACCAGACCCCTTACCCCTTGACCCCCCTATTTATATGAAAACCTTTAGCCCTTTAAAAATAATATTTCTCTTATCAATATTCATGCTGTCCCTTACCAGCATCAGTGACACTGACGCATTTACACATCTTTCACTAGGCAGGGAAATCATAAAAACACTTGGATTCCCTTTAACAGAGCAGTTTAACCATACAAGTCTTGATAAACCCTTTGGTTATCCTGAATGGCTCTTTGGGGTAATCATTTACAGTGTATATTTAATCCTTGGCTCTGCTGGAGTTGTGATATTTAAGGCAGGTGTTATAACGTTTACATATTTTATCTTATTTAAAGACTCTGAACTTCAAACAATGTCATCGCAAGCCGAATTTTTAACCGGGTCGGATAAATCCGACCCCTACAAAAATTGTAGGGGCTTGATTTATCAAGCCCGTTATCTCATTGCCGTCATCTTCCTTTTCCTTATTGCCATTTTTGCAAGGGGCAGGTTTGTTGAAAGACCCGAGATATTATCAAACCTCTTCCTTGTATTTACAATATTCAGTTTAAATCAGTTTTTTTATAATGGGCGAAGGTATATATATTTTATCCCGCTCGTCTTTATCCTCTGGGCAAATACGCACCCCAGCATAATCATTGGTCTATACCCATTCATTGCATTTATAATCGGCGGGGCTATCCAATCTTTTTTCAATAAATATGAACATCAACAATGGAACCGACTAAAAATCATTACTTTAATCCTTTTTGCGTCAATCCTCTGCACACTTATAAATCCATACACATATAATATACTTTTTGCGCCAAAAGGGCTTGCTGCAAATATCTGGAGATATGAAGTCGTTGAACTTGCGCCCGCTAACTGGGAAGCATATAAACCTCTTTACATATTTATAGGGATTATCTTTGTTTCTTTTATTTTCAATCTGCGGCAGTCAATTATAAATATCATCCTCATTCTGCCGTTTGTTGCGATTTCAACAAGCGCGATAAGGTTTATACCTTTAATCGGCATAATCGGCGCGCCAATAGTTGTAAGAAATATTTCAAATCTCAAATTTCAAATCTCAAATTTCAAATTATTATTACTCAAGATATTTGTATCCATATACATTGTCATTCTTACTATCGCAACCCTTGCAAATATTGGCCCGTTTAAAAATTATGAAAATACATTTGGCATATCCATTAATGCTTCTTCGCTTCCAGAAGGCGCATTGGAGTATCTGCATAAAAATAACATTCAAGGCAGGATATTCAACACATTTCACTTCGGCGGTTACATAACATTTAAAG
>JACRNI010000095.1 GCA_016234925.1 Deltaproteobacteria bacterium
AGAAAGATAAAGGCTGTTAGTATTGATAGTGTCCTTTTCATTTTTAGTTCCTCCTTTTTAATGTAGTGCGCCACCGGTAGATGACACCACCCATTATAATGAGGAAAGATTAACGGGAGATTAAAAGCAGAAAAAAGATTTAAAAAGGATTATAGGCTGATTTAGTTTAGAAAATGGAAAGGTATCCTATCTTTAATAAACTAATGAATACAATGTATCGTCAATATTGCATCCATATTTGTAGAAAATGAAAACAAAAAAGAGAATATTTATTTGCGCGCCTCATCCTTAAGCCATTTGTCAATAAAACTAGGGTCTATCTGTTTTGACTTTCTCATATAGTAAAAGGCATTTTTCATATCCTTATGCCCAATATAAGAAAGCCCTAAATTATAGTTTGCCCTTGCATTATTTGGGCTTTTATTCGCTGTATCACGCCAAAGAACAAGGGGATTCTGCCACACCATATTTCTTGTATAAGTAATTCCTGCAAAGGCAGTGATAATAGATATTATAAATAGATAAATTATGGATTTGATAACTAACTGGAGGGTTGAAAAATTCATTGCTTCTTTACTTTTAATCTCAATCCTTCTACTTCTAAAACCTTTATTTTTTCGCCTTCTTTTATTAACTCATCGCTCCATGCATCCCAATATTCGCCGTCTATAAAAACCTTGCCTTCATTTGATATATCCGTATTGGCAACACCTGTCTCGTCAACAAGCCCTTCTTTTCCGCTTATAGGCGCTCTGTGTCTGATTTTCACAGCATAATACATGGCGCCGACAAATGCAGCAGTAACAACAAGGACTGTCGGCAGGACAACCCATATAGAAAGTCTCATAAACGGCAGGGGCGATTCGAAGAGCATCAAAGAGCCTAACGTTAATGCAATAATCCCTGCAACTGTCAGAAGACCAAAACTTACAACCATTATCTCTGCTATAAAAAATAAGACGGCCAATCCTATCAAAAGTATGCCTGCATAATTTACAGACAGCGTCTGCATTGCATAAAATGCAAGTATAAGGCATATGCCGCCCACAACACCCGGCAGTATTGCGCCCGGATTTGAAAGTTCAAAGTATATACCAATAAGACCAATCATCATTAAGATATATGCGACATTCGGATTGCTTATGGCATTTAAGATACTTAATCTCAAACCCATTTCAATATCTTTAACCTCTGCGCCCTTTGTTTTCAAAGTTCTTTCACCTGACGCAACCTCAACCTTTCTTCCGTCAATCGCCTCAAGGAGCGCATTTCTATCAGGGGCAATAATCTCAATTACATTTAATTTCAAAGCCTCCTCTGCTGTGATGGATGCGCTTTCCCTCACCGCCTTTTCAGCCCAATCTGCATTTCTCTTTTTCTTTGCAGCAATCCCTTTTATATAAGCAACAGCGTCATTCTCAACCTTTTTTGACATTGTCTCATCCATCTTTTCACCGCCCATTGCAACAGGGTGCGCTGCGCCGATATTTGTTCCCGGTGTCATTGCAGCAATGTGTGCGGTATATGTGATGAATACACCTGCTGACGCAGCCCTTGCCCCGCTTGGGCCAACATATACAACAACAGGAACATCAGATGATAATATCGCCTTTGTAATATCCCGCATTGATAAATCAAGCCCGCCGGGGGTATCAAGTTGGATTACAATTGCCTCTGCCTTTTCCTTTGTCGCATTCTCAATGCCTTTTACTATGAACTCAGACATTACAGGATTTACAATGCCGTCAACTGTGAGGTAGTGGATTTCACCTGCATAGACTGATGAATAGGCAGAAATTATAAAGGCTAAAAGTAGTAAGATTTTTTTCATAAATTGAATATAACAAGGATTGGGCTACCTTGCAATCTTTTTTGCAACTACAAACTTCAGATAATGCGTTTCCGGCATAGACAATAAAATTGGATGGTCTCTTGACTGAGAGCGGTTTTCCATAATCTGCAATAAACATCCTGCATCTTTTGCAGCATCGTGTAATATATCCAGAAATCTTGTCTGAGAAATATTATGAGAGCAGGATGATGTTATGAGACAGCCATTGTCATTCAACAATTTTAAGCCCATAAGATTTATATCTTTATAACCCCGCTCTGCGCCGTGCCTTGCATCTTTTGTTTTTACAAACGAAGGCGGGTCTAGCATTACGCAGTCAAACTTTTCACCTTTTTTATAGGCATCCCTAAGCCAATTGAACGCATCTGCTTTTATCGCATTTATCTTATCCTCAAATCCATTAAGTGCGATATTTCTTTTTAAGCCCTCCATCACCTTCCCAGAATCCTCAACGCAGGTTACATCTTTTGCGCCGTATTTTATTGCATAGATAGCAAAACTCCCGGTGTATGGAAAACAGTCTAAAACCCTTCTGCCTCGCACATACGGCTCAATAATCCTCCTGTTTTCGCTCTGGTCAAGATAAAAACCTGTCTTGTGCCCTTCAAGAAAATCTATTTCAAATTTTAGATTATCCAAAGTTATTATTTTTTTGCCAGTCTCTTCACCACACAAAAAGCCTTTTCTTAATTCAAGCCCTTCTTTTTGACGGACTGAAACATCGCTTCTTTTAATGATTGCCTTTGGACTTAAAATACCTTTTAAGATTTCAACAATCTCTGCCTTCCATTTCTCAATGCCAAGCGTCAGAATCTGGATTACAAGAACATCCTCATATTTATCAACTATAAGCCCCGGCAAAAAATCCCCTTCGCTAAATATCAGCCTGAATGTCCCCTTCAGCGTCCAACCCAATTCAAGCCTGTGTTTTAGGGCATTTTCTATCCTTCTCTTAAAAAAATCCCTGTCAATAATTTCGTCTTTGAATGTGAGTATCCTTATAATGATTTTTGAATTATCATTGATATAACCTCTGGCAATAAATTTGCCCCTGTCATCAGTAATACTAACAATATCACCATTTGAATATGTGCCGTCAATGGATTTTATATCATTATCAAATATCCATAGATGACCATTTAAGAGCCTTTCAAGGCATCTTTTTGAAACCTTTATCTTGATGTCATTTTTTTGCATCTATTTTCAACCCAAGTTCTGCCATGACCTTCTGCATATCCTCCCATACCTCTTTTTTCTTGGATTCATTTCTTAATAAATAAGATGGATGAAATGTCGGCATAACTTTGATATTATCTTTATAATAAAAAAACTGCCCTCTAATTTTAGTTATGCCAGATGCTGTATTTAAAAGTGTCTGTGCAGCATGGTTTCCGAGTACAACGATAATCTCTGGTTTTATTGCATCAATCTGTTTTTCAAGAAACGGCCTGCACTCAGAAATCTCATCTGGTTCAGGGTTTCTGTTTTCAGGAGGCCTGCACTTAACCACATTAGCAATATACACATCACTCCTTTTTAATCCCATTGCCTCAATAATCTTTGTAAGCAGCTGCCCTGCCCTGCCAACAAAAGGCTCTGCCTGAAGGTCTTCATCTTCACCGGGTCCCTCGCCGACAAACATAAGTTTTGCATTCGGGTTTCCAACACCAAACACAATATTTGTCCTTGTCTTGTGCAGTTTGCATCTCTTGCAGTCTCCGAGTTCTTCTTTAATGGACTCAAGGGTTGGCTTTATGTTATTTGTTTCTTCGTCTTTAACTTTTGACTTTTGACTTTTGACTTTTGACTTTTCATAAGGTATCTCCTTCACCCCAATATCATTTAGATAACGAAGATATTCCTTTGTCTGCTTTATAATTTGTCTGTAATCATTATTATTTGACAAAACACCCTCCATTCTTTACCCTGTTAGAAAGGTCAGATGGTATGGCATTAAGCCGTATATCACCTAAACCTTTCTCCACAACATCCTTTCTAACGGGGTTTACAAAATGTCGTTTTTACTGTAACATCAATCTTATGATTTTATCAATTATCTTGTTGTCCGCACTGCTTATCATCTTTATACCAGAAAACGCCTATGCGTGGGGGCCTGCAACACATCTTGAATTGCTTTCAAGGTTTCCATATGATTATCTCTATGGAAATATAAGCGCTGACATAGTTGCGGCAAAAAACATGACAGAAGAACTAAAGCACTGCCATAATTGGAAGGTTGGATTTAATTTGCTTAAAAAGACTTCCTCTCCATCACAGGAGGCATTTGCATACGGTTATCTTTCACATCTCGCAGCAGATACAATCGCACACAACTATTATATACCAGAAAGACTGCTCATTTCATTTTCAAGCAGGATACTGCGGCATACTTACTGGGAACTCCGCTTTGATGCTATGGCTGATAAAAAGGTATGGACGCTTCCGAAACAGATTGAAAAAGAAGTTCATCGTGATAATGATAAATTATTAGATACCGTCCTTGAAGACACTGCATTTTCATTCAGGACAAACAAGACAATCTTTTCCAGCATACTCCTAATCCACCGCATTGAACAATGGAATAGAATGATTGGAATTCTTTCATCCCGCTCAAAGTGGATATTGACCCATAACGATAAAAATCATTATTACCAGATGTCTAAAAACGCGGTTGTTGATTTTCTCAATAATGGCAATAAATCAGGCTGTATAAAAGAAGACCCGACTGGCAGAATCAGGCTTGATAATGCAAAGAAGATAAGAAAAAGATTAAAGGTATTAAAATGGAATGGCGATGATTGGGAAAGGTATCTTAAAAATGCGCTAAATGCACTAATGCCAAAATATAATCCGCCCAAATTTCCGGCTAAATAATTGCACAAACCTTAAAGGTGATTTCTGGGGAGGCATTACCACTGCTATAGCAGCCCTTCCCCTTGCGCTAGCCTTTGCAATTGCATAGATTCTTATTCCAGATTCCCGTAGTATTACATGTTAATGTTAAACGCTCATGCCGTGCAATTTTGATAAGATTCCTTACAATCTTACTCCTATAACTTTGGCAATGCCTTGTAGTATGGCTGTGGGTGTCGGAGGGCAGCCATGCACATACACATCTACAGGGATGATTTTGCCGACACCGCCCAAAGAAGCGTAATTTTCGCCGAATATGCCGCCATTATATCCGCAATCGCCTAATGCAACAACAAGTTTTGGAGACGACGTTGCATCATAAGTCCTCTTTAGCGCAATCTCCATATTTCTTGAAACAGGCCCTGTAACAAGAAGCATATCAGCAAATCTTGGCGAGGCTGTAAATTTAATGCCAAACCGCTCGCAATTATAAATCGGGTTATTGATGGCGTGGATTTCCAGTTCACACCCATTGCATGAGCCTGCATCAACCTGCCTTATTGCAAGGCTTCTGCTGAAACGCTTTTTAACAGCATCCTCTAATCTGCTGCCGACAATTTGAACTTCTGCCTCTATTTCAGGCGAAAGAGGCTCAGTAACAATGCCGGTGCGGAATATTTGATGTAAAATTCTCAGCATTTACAATACCTGTTTTGCTGTTTTCAAAACTAGATTCCTCGCTTCGCTCTGAATGACAACCCACAGTGTCATTGCGAGGGGGCACCCATCCGAAGGATGGGTCGCCGAAGCAATCTCTAACTTTTTATAAGTCATTCCCCGAATACGACTGATTAAAACTCTTGTTGCACAAAGGAAAATCAGGCACGATATTGCCGTGTATCGCCTGTTCCAATGCAAGCCAATTCACGCTGGATGGGTCTCTCACCATACACCTGTTTATCCCGCCCATTGCCCCTGACTGCGCCCAGTAAACGACTTCCCCGCGCCAGCCTTCAACAACTGCAAAACCAGATTTATCAGACAATGGCGGAGTGAATTTGACAGCAATTTCGCCTGACGGCAATGCATCTAATATCTCGCGAATGATACGAATGGATTCTCTTATCTCTTCAATCCTTATCCACGCGCGGGCATGGACATCGCCGGATTTAAGCATAGGCGCTTTAGGGATAATGCGGTCATATGGCGAAAACGGGTTTTGTATGCGGCAGTCCAAATTCTGCCCGCTTGCCCTTGCGACAAATCCAACAGCGCCGAGTTCCTTTGCCTTTTCAGGCATTAAGATGCCTGTATCCCTTACCCTGTCTTCAAGCGAGGGGTTTTCATCATAGATAATTACAAGTCTTTCAAATTCCTTTGCAAGCCAGTCTAATTCCTGAAGTATCTCATCCCCGCCTTTGCGGTTAATATCTGTTGAAACACCTCCGGGTATAATCCTGTCCATCATAAATCTATGTCCAAAGAGTTTATGATTGGTTCTGAGGATAATTTCCTTTAACCTTGTAAATTGATAAAAAAGAAATACAAATGCTGCATCATTGCAGATTGCGCCTATATCGCCGAGGTGATTCGCTATCCGTTCCCTTTCCAGCATCAATGCGCGAAGCCACAATGCCCTTTCAGGAGGATTGCATCCTGTCATAGATTCAACTGCCCGGCAATATGCGAGCGTGTGCGCAACTGTGGTATCGCCTGATACGCGGCCAGCCAGTCTTGCGCCTTCTTCCCATGAAAGCGCTTCAAACCTTTTTTCTATGCCCTTATGAACATATCCAAGTTTTTCCTCAAGATTGATTATATCCTCTCCGACCGCCTGAAACCTAAAATGCCCCGGCTCAATAATCCCTGCATGAACAGGGCCAACAGGGATTTCATATACCCCTTCGCCCTCCGCCCTTATAAACCGGTATTCGCCTGCAACCCTCGGCAGCGGCTTTGACGCATCAAAGGATTTCCGCAATGGATAAACATCCTCCTGCCAATCCTCATGCTTTATCCACGGCCTTGGGTCAGGATGTCCTACAGGCACAACACCCATAAGGCTTTTCATCTGCCGTTCAAACCGATATGCAGAAACAAATTTTTTAGTAATGCTTGGAAATGTCGGGTCTTCAAGAGGCGCGTAGGTTTTAATAATCAGGTATTCCGAGTCTTTTGCATAACAGGCATAGATTCCAAAACCTCTGCCAAATGGCGATTCATCTGCAGCCCACTCTGCAACAAGACGGGCATCAGCCGCTTTCATCACCTTTGCCACATTCACGAACCATTCCCTCGGAACTTGGTAATATGGCACACTTGCAGGATATTGGACAGTATCCTGTTTTGCATCCCCGCCGAAGGCGGAGGTTATGGTGCTTTTTAAAGTGGTCATTTCAACAACCCCACTGCCGTATTAAACCATTCCGCCAGAAAATTCGGCATATATAATCCAATAATCAGCACCAATACCATGTGCATAATAACAGGCACATGGGCTGCCTTCAATTGATGTTGATTCGCAGGAATCTCCCCGCCAACCATCGGCTGAACCCTTCTGAAAAGCGCTGCGAATGCAACGCCAAGCCCAATGAGAAGCAACGGGGTTAAAAACGGCGCATCCTTTATAGTCGCGGTTAGTATCAAAAACTCGCTTGTGAATACTCCAAACGGCGGCATTCCCACGATTGCCATAACCCCGAACATCATGCCCCATCCGACAAGGGGATTGCCCTTAATCAGCCCTCTGATTTTATCCATTTCCTGCGTATCGTGCATCTGCGAGGCGTGTCCTGCTGTAAAGAATATGGATGATTTTGTAAGGCTGTGAACAAGCATGTGCAGGAGCGCGCCAAATGTGGCAATCGGCCCGCCAAGTCCGAATGCAAATGTCGCTATGCCCATATGTTCAATGGAGGAATATGCAAACATCCGTTTTATATCCTTCTGCCTCAACAGGGAAAACGCTGCCACAAGAATAGATAAAAGTCCGAAACCCATCATTATATGCCCTGCCTGATGTGTTCCTGTTGCGCCATCAACAAGAACCTTGCACCTCACAAGCGCATAAAGCGCAATGTTTAACAGAAGCCCTGACAGGACAGCGGATATTGGCGTGGGACCTTCGCTGTGGGCGTCAGGAAGCCAGTTGTGGAGCGGGACAAGGCCGACCTTTGTGCCGTAGCCGACCATCAGAAAAACAAAGGCAAGAGAAAGGACTGTCGGCTCAAGTTTATCTTTTACCTGATTTAAGTTTGTCCAGAGAAGCGCCTCTCCACCCTCGCCCAAAACCTTTTCTGCCGCAAAGTAGAGAAGAACAGTGCCAAAGAGCGCCAGCGCAATGCCTACGCCACAGAGGATAAAATATTTCCATGCCGCCTCAATCGCCGTCGGTGTGCGGTAAAGAGAGACCAGCAAGACAGTTGACAATGTGGCAAGTTCCATTGCTATCCACAAGACGCCGATATTGTTGGTGAGAAGCGCTAAAAGCATTGCAAAGATAAAGAGTTGAAACATGGCATGATAGAATCTCATGCCCCAATGTCCAACGCGGCCGTGCTCCCTTTCCCTGCGCATATATCTTCTGCTAAACATAGCGGTTGTCATCGACACAAAGGATGTAAGGACTGCGAGATATACATTGAATGCATCAACAAAAAAGATTTTTCCGCCTGCGAGCATCGGCCCATATATATACACCTGCACTGCCAAAGCAGCGCCTGCCGCAAATGTGGCAGCAGAGCCGATGATGTTTATCTCCGGCGCAATCTTCCTGTCCCCGACAAATGCAAGGACAACTGCTGCCAAAAATGATATGCCTAGTAAAATGAGAATTGTCATAATGTCTAACTACAATTCCTAAATCCTAATATCTAATTTCCAACAAAATATCTAATGGGTGAAATTATCCAATTAGGAATTAGGATTTAGAAATTAGAAATTTATTGTATCAGTCTTCTTCTTTTAGTCTTGCCATCTGCTCCACATCTAAACTATCAAATGTGGTTCGTATCTGGAAAAAGAATATGCCGAATATAAATGCGGCTATCAGTATATCCAGAGCCACGCCGAGTTCCACTACAAGCGGCATTCCGTAAGTTGCGCTTGTGGCGGCAAAAAAAAGTCCGTTTTCCATAGCCAAAAATCCTATTATCTGCGTAACAGCGTGTTTTCTTGTAATCATCATCAAAAGCCCCAGCATAACAGTAGCAAGGGCGACTGCGATTGTGGAACGGGTTACAAGGGTTGAGAGTTCTCTGATAGGGGAGGTTAAATGATATGAGAATATTACAAGCGCAATGCCGATCAGCATAGTTGTAGGAACATTTACTATTGACTCTATTTCCTTGTGTATCTGCAAACGTTGGATGAGGAGATGGAGGATATACGGCAGGAGGATAACCTTTAATGCAAGCGTTAAAACAGAAGATATGTACAGGTGATGCGCCCCCGCGACAAAACCGACCACAGCGGTGCTTATGGATAGAAAAAGCCCCTGCCATGCAAACAGGTGCAGAAGTCCATACATCCTCCTCTGCACAAGAAGTCCAAATGCAGTAAGGAGTATAAGCGCCGCCATAATGCTGTTTATCTGCGCTGCAAGGTTTATAGACATAATCACTCCAATATAAAATATGAAAGCAGCCCAAGTGTTGCGAACAGGAATGCGCTGCCAAGAAATTCGGGCACGCGGAATATCCGCATCTTTGCAAGACCTGTCTCTATCAACACAATGCAGATGCCTGCAATACAAAGTTTAATTATTAAAAAAACAAATGCAGCGGGAATGGCAGAAATATTACCTGCCGCCGCAATACCCCATGGAAAGAACGACGCTATCCCAAGCGCTGTAAAAACAAAGAGTTTCATCATCCCTGCCCACTCAATAAGCGCAAGGTGCCGTCCGGAATATTCCAATATCATTGCCTCGTGTATCATTGTCAGTTCCAGATGCGTGGCTGGATTATCTACAGGAATTCTGCCTGTCTCTGCTATAGCAATCAGCACAAATGCTAAAAAGGCAAAGGCAAGGGACGGTCGCAAAACAAACTCGCCGTGGGCGACAACCTGCACCATCTGCGACATGGATGTGGATTTGCTGACCAGCGACACAGTAAATATTGCCATCAGCATCGCAGGTTCTGCAAGAGAGGCTATCATCATCTCGCGGCTGGAACCCATGCCGCCGAAGGCAGTGCCGATATCCATGCCAGATAATGCGATAAAAAACCGGGCAATGGCAAAGAGGGCTACCAATGCAATAATATCTGCTGTAGATGCCAAAGGCAAATCAACAGAAAGGGCTGGTATAATCCCGCCTGCCAAAACAGTAACGCCAAAGACCAGATAAGGAGTAAAGCGGAATATCCATGACGCATTTTCAGCCAGCGCTACATCCTTGTAAAAGAGTTTTGTAATGTCTCTGTAAGGCTGAAACAATCCTGCTGTGGTGCGGCTCTGAAGCCAGCATTTTAACGTCCTTATCCATCCTACAAAAATAGGGGCAACGGCAAGAAGTATCAGGATTTGCAAAATCTCTATTATATAAGGATAAAATTGTTTCATCGCGAAAAAAGTAAAAGCAAAATAATTGTTATAAACGAATATATAAGATAAACCTGTATCCGTCCCTGCTGAAGTCTTCCAAAGGCGCGTGATGTCCAGAAGGCGAAATCAGCAATTGGCTTGTATATCCAATTCCAAAATCTGTCCCTTATGCGGAGATGATAATGCAGTTTATTAGGATAGGCAGTGTATGCGGCAAGCGGCGTAAGCCTCACCTGTTCCCTTATGCTGAAAAGAAAACCGAATATCCTGCGGAGCGGCATTGAAAATGATGCGCTGTTATACTGCATCCTCGGGGTCAGCTTTCCAAAACCGCAGTCCCATAGCGAAGACCTGCGGACAGCAGTGCGTCTGACATGAAGCAAAAGATATGTTACAATTACAACCGCCAGTATGCCCAGAAAGACGATGGGTCCCGAATAGGATGCCCGCTCGTGGCTGACAGGCGTGAGCCAGAGCCAGCCGAATGCACCGGCAGAAGTTGCAATCTTAGAGCCTGTCAATTGTTCAGGGATTATATCCATCCAGTCAATTATAATAGTTGGAAATATTCCAAGTATAAAACATGAGGCAGCGCTCAACATCATACCGATACGCATATGCCAATTTACTTCTAACCCCATTTTCCCTTCTTTGCTAAAATGGGCATCGTGATGCCCCCTCCACCTCCCTAGAAATGTTAAGCCAAACGCCTTGACAAAACAGGCAGCGGCTAACGCGGCAGTAAGCGCCAATAATGCAGCGCCCATTGGTATAAGCAGATTCAACAGCGCATTGGGCAGCACAGGGGTTAGCAGGAATGCCTGAAAAGTAAGCCATTCAGATACAAAGCCGTTAAATGGCGGAAGGGCTGAAATAGAAATGCAGCCTATAAGAAAAAGCGCAGCAGTCCACGGCATTTTGTGTATAAGTCCGCCCATTTTTTCCATATCGCGCTCTTTTGCTGCATGAAGCACGCTGCCTGCGCCCATAAACAGAAGCCCCTTGAACATTGCATGATTCAAGGTGTGATAAAGCCCTGCTATAAGGGCAAGGGCTGCCATAACAGACATATTAAAGGATATGAATACCATTGCCAAACCAATGCCGATAAGTATAACCCCTATGTTTTCAACAGATGAATAGGCAAGCAATCGTTTTATATCTTTCTGCATAATAGCGTATAATATTCCCATAATGGCGGTAACAATGCCAAATATCACCACCACCACCCCCCACCACCACGGAAATACGCGAAGCAGGTCAAAAATCACACGAATAATGCCGTATATCGCTGTCTTGAGCATCACCCCGCTCATCAGGGCCGAGACATTGGAAGGCGCCACAGGGTGCGCCTCTGGAAGCCAGACATGCAGAGGCACAACGCCTGCCTTTGCGGCAAACCCGAAAAAGGCAAGCAAAAAGGCAATAGCAGCCCATCCATGAGGAAACTCTGTTTGCCTCATTGCATCAAATGTATAACCGCTAAAACCCTCAAAACCTTTTGCAAGACCTGCCATTATGCCAAAGGATAAAAGTATGGCAATGGCTCCTATATGCGCGACAACAAGATATAAAAACGCAGCCCTCCTGTTTTCCACATGCTCGTGTTCAAATATCACAAGAAAATAGGATGCCGCTGCCATGACCTCCCACGAGACGAGAAAAAAGAAGGCATCATCCGCCAGAACAACCATAAACATGCCTGCTATAAAAAGGCAGTAAAATATTACCAGATGAGTTACTGACCTCTGCCCTAAAAATACTTGACAATAGCCAAGTGAATATATGGACACAAAGACCCCGAGCAGTCCGATAACGGTTATGAAAAAACCTGACAATGGGTCAAGCCTTAGATGAAAGGGAAGGTCGGGCAGACCAATCGGAATGATTGCAGATTCTGTAATGCCGCTGCTGACAGTCCATGCGCCTCCCATAACAGCAATCAATGACGCAGCCGCTGAAATGGAAAATGAAACATATATTAACAGCCGTTGCCAGCGGGCAAAAAAAGCCGCTGAGATTAGAGCAAATAAAAGTAAAAAAAGTGATAAAAATACAAGGGTAATGGGTGAGAATATCATTTTCTTATCTTATGGACACTCTGAAAAACTATCAAGTCTGTCATTGCGAGCAAAGCGAAGCAATCTCGCTTCTATATAAGTCAATATGTTAGAGATTGCGGAGCCTGTTCCGAACCTGTCTTGAGATTGCTTCGGCTGACTTTGTCAGCCTCGCAATGACAGGTGAGGAATCTCATGCTCCTCGCAATGACATTTACGGGTTTTTCAGAGTGTCCATATGTATATTTGTATTTATTATGCAGGAATAACAAGTATGATAATCGCCTTTTTCCTGCCAATATTTTTCCATTTGTGAGGCTTTTTAGAATTAAAATACACGCTGTCTCCATCTTCAAGCAGGTATTCTTTTTCTTCAAGAATAAATTTTACCTTGCCCTTTATTACAATCCCAAACTCCTCTCCATGATGGGATGAGTATGGGTGCTCGCCGCTTTCTCCTCCAATATCCAGCGTCAGCATAAACGGCTCTATCTTTTTTTTGCTGAGCACATGCGCCAGCGGCTGGATGACTGCCCTTGATCCCTGGCTCAATATCTTTTTTCTTTCATTTTTTCTCATCACAATGCTGTCAGGTCTTGTCTGGTCATCAAAAAAATAGGTGATATTCACATTAAGCACATTGGCAATATTTTCCAGAGAGGCTATTGATGGAGATACCTGCCCCAGTTCCAGTTGGGAGAGAAAACTGGCAGAAAGCCCTGTCTTCTCGCCAAGGTCGCGGAGCGAAAACCTTGCACCTTCCCGAAGGGTTTTCAATTTATTGCCGATAGTTATCATCTGTTTTGTATTTACATTATAAGTTTACATTTGTCAAGTATTACTTTATGTCATTTATGCTTGTTTTTGCAGACATACCTTTATCAGCCCTTGCAGGCATACTTATGATGATCTCTATAATAACCTTGGAATGATAAAAAGAAGTGTTTGAAAAGATGGGGATACTAAAAATGATTGGAAGCGAAAATCTATTTGAACATACAGACGAGGCTATCCTGCATACCCAATCCTTGATGACACTGATAACCTGTATCGGATGTGTAAAATACAAGAATGGAATATGTTCCTTGACAGTATGTGAACAGGTCAAAAGGTTAAGAGGCTAAAAGATTAAGAGGTTTAAAACCTTTTCATCTTTTTACCTTTTCACCTCTTTACCCTTCAATCCCCTTCACAACAATATCCAAAACCCTTTCAGCGATTTCATCTTTTTGAAGTTGCGGAAGTTCTATTACCCCGCCTGACTTATCAATAATTGTAACCTGATTTACATCCTTGTCAAAACCCTTTGGGTTGTTTGCAACAATCAAATCAAGGCGCTTGGCCTCAAGTTTTTTCCTTGCATTTGCAATTACATCATCTGTCTCAAGCGCAAAGCCTACAAGGAACTGCCCTCTTTTTTTATTACCCATTTCCTGCAGTATATCCTGCGTCCTTTCAAGTTCAACAGTCAGTTTTGTCTCCTCTTTTTTGACCTTTTTCCTGTAACTCGTCTTTGGCTTGTAATCAGAAACAGCAGCAGCCATTATCACAACTGTTGACTGGGGGTAATGCCGCATCGCAGCGTCTGCCATTTCATCAGCAGTTATAACATCCACAAATGTTATGCCTGTCGGCTGTTTTAAGTAGGAATGGCCGCTTACAAGCACAACCTCTGCGCCCCTCCTTTTTGCAGCCCTTGCAATTGCATAGCCCATCTTTCCAGATGACGGGTTTGATATGAATCTTACAGGGTCTATCGCCTCCCTTGTCGGTCCTGCTGTAACAAGAACCTTCTGTCCCTTCATGTCCTTTGGAGAGAGGCATTCCTCTGCTGCATCAATTATATCTTCAATAGGTGCGAGCCTGCCCTTTCCTTCATATCCGCAGGCGAGTTCGCCTTCGCATGGCCCTGCAAATGAATAGCCAACCCTTTTCAGCCTTGAGATATTTTTCTGCACTATCGGGTTTTCATACATATTCACATTCATTGCAGGCGCAAAAAGTTTAGGGCATTTTGAAGCCATTATGATTGTTGTTAAAAGGTCATCTGCAATGCCGTTTGCAGCCTTGCCTATTACATTTGCAGTTGCAGGCGCAATAATAATAATGTCTGCCTTTTCCGCTATATCAATATGCCTTATGCTTGCATCCCTGCTTGCATCAAAGAGTTCTGTAAAAACAGGATTCCCTGAAAGGGTCTGGAATGAAAGCGGCGCAATAAATTCTGCTGCTGATTTGGTCATCACTGGATAGACATTTGCGCCTTTTTTATTAAGAAGCCTTGTGAGTTCAAGCGCCTTGTAAGCCGCAATTCCCCCTGTAACGCCAAGGATTATATTTTTATCTTTGAGTATCATCTTCTATCTCCCAATGAACCAAGAGCAAACATGATTATACCGGCAAATATTAGAAAGATATAAAACTTTGGCAGTTCAATACCTGCCTTTGTAAAAAACATAATATTGAGCATGCCCAGAAAAAACAGGACGCTGCCAAATACCTTTAAGCCAATCTTTTTTTTGGGCGAATGATTAGTTGACACTGTAAAACCTCCTTTTATAAGTAGGGGCTTGATTTATCAAGCACGATTATTCGGGTGTCATAAATGCCACCCCTACTTCACTCGGAACAGTCGCCGCAGATGGACGCTTTTCAGCGTAAACTATCTAGTCATCTCCAAAAAATTTCTTAATATATCTTTGCCAGACTTTGTCAGTATTGACTCAGGATGAAACTGGACACCTTCAAGGATAATTTTTTTCTGACCCCTGACCCCCACCCGTCCTTCAGACGGGTACCCGCCCTGACCCCTGTCTTTATACCTTACCCCCATTATCTCATCATCCTTTGTCCATGCGCTAATTTCCAGACAAGACGGCAGAGTCTCTTTTTTTATAACAAGGGAATGATAGCGTGTTGCCTCAAATGGATTTGGGATATTTTTAAATATTGTCTTGCCGTCGTGATATATTTGCGATGTCTTCCCATGCATGAGTTTTTCTGCCCTTACAATATCACCGCCAAAGGCATAGCCAATGGCTTGATGCCCAAGACAGACGCCAAGTATCGGAATCTTGCCTGCAAAGTTTTTTATTGTCTCAACAGAAACACCTGCCTTTTCAGGGTCGCATGGTCCCGGTGATATTACAATCCTGTCAGGTTTTAATCCCTCAATCTCCTTGACAGTGATTTTGTCATTACGATACACCTTTACATCCTCACCCAATTCAGCAAGATACTGAACAAGGTTGTAAGTAAAGGAATCGTAGTTGTCAATCATTAGTAACATAGGTTATAGGTTATAGGCTATAGGCTATAGGCTATAGGCTATAGGCTATGGGTTTTTTCTATTGCCTATCACCCATTGCCTATTGCCTGTCTTTATTCCAATCCTTCCCTTGCCATTTCCACTGCCTTCAACATCGCCTTTGCCTTGTTTATTGTTTCCTGATATTCATTTTCAGGAATTGAGTCAGCGACAATGCCTGCGCCTGCCTGAATATATATATTATCACCTTTTACAACAAGCGTCCTTATTGTAATTGCCATATCCATATTTCCTGAAAATCCGAAATAGCCGACAGAGCCGCCGTATGCACCTCTCTTGCAAGGCTCAAGTTCTTCTATGATTTCCATTGCCCTGACCTTGGGCGCGCCTGTCAATGTCCCTGCTGGAAAACATGCGCGGACGGCGTCAAAGGAATTTTTATCATTCTCCAGTTTGCCGTGGACATTTGAAACAATATGCATCACATGCGAGTATCTCTCAACTGTCATAAATTCGTTTACATCAACTGTCCCTGTTTGAGAGACCCTGCCAATATCATTTCTTCCTAAATCAACAAGCATTATATGCTCTGCAATCTCCTTTGGGTCATGAAGCAAATCATGCTCAAACTTTTTGTCTTCATCAATGGTTTTACCCCGCGGTCTTGTGCCTGCAATGGGCCTCACATCAATATCCTTGCCCTCAACCCTTACTAAAATCTCAGGCGACGAACCAATAAGAATAAGGCTGTCAAGCCTCATATAAAACATATACGGCGACGGATTTACAATTCTCAAACTTCTATAGATGTCAAATGAGTCAATATCCAGTTTTGTATTAAACCGCTGCGACAGAACAAGTTGAAAAACATCCCCTGCCTTAATATATTCCTTTGCCTTCAACACTGCATCAAAAAATCCCTCTTTGGAAAAGTTTGAAGAAAGCAGATTTTCTGCATCTCCTTGCCCCTTGAACCCTTGAACCCTTGAACCCTTTTTTACAGGAACAGCTGATTTCAGCCTGTCAATAATATCATCAATCTTTTCTACTGCCTTTTTATAAATATCTTCAGGCTCATTGTTGTCAATAAGTGCATTATATACAACCTTGATTTTATGCTCCAGATTGTCAAATATTAAAAGCGTTTCTGTTATTAAAAAGATAGAATCGTATGTGTCAATATCTTTTTTACTTATATCAGGCAGGTTTTCAAAAAACCTGACCATGTCATAGCCAATATACCCGACAGCGCCGCCATAAAATCTTGGAAGACCTGTTACCTCTGCAGGCTTAAACCTCATCAAGAGTTCCTGCAAAATAGACAATGGGTCGCCTTTTTTATTTATAATTTTATCTCCTTCAATAATTTCTATATTATCGCCTTTACTCTTGAATACAATCCTAGGCTCAATGCCGATAAAACTATACCTTCCCCACTTTTCACTGCCTTCAACACTTTCAAAAAGAAAAGCAGCACCGCCGTCATCTATCTTTTTAAATGCAGACACAGGCGTCTCCATATCTGCCAATACCTCGCGGTAAACAGGTATAAGACAGCCCTTTTTTGCATGACTTAAAAAGTCTTCAACCGATGGAAAATGATTAATTTTCATATTTTTAACCAATCTAACACACGAGATTTTTTGTGTCAACCCTGTTAGAAAGTAGAAACACATCTTTAGTAGCCACACCCTTTATGGGTGCGCTATTTTCGCAGGCATAAAGCCTGCGGCTACCAGCTGATGCTTCAAAACTAACTTTCTAACAGGGTCAAAATAAAAAAGGCAAGGTTTTATCCTTGCCTTTTTGCATTATATATCTTCTTCTGAATATTTATTATGCTGCTTTTTCTGCCTGCTTTGGTTTGGCAGTTTTTTTAGAAGCGGGTTTCTTTTTTTCAGGTTTCTTTGCTGTAGATTCTTCAACAAGTTCTATGAATGACATATGCGCAGAATCGCCGGGCCTTGTTCCTAATTTAAGTATCCTTGTATAGCCGCCGTTTCTGTCTTTATATTTCGGGGATATTTCTTTAAAGAGTTTTTTAACAACAGATTTATCCCTCATAAATGCGACTGCGCGCCTCTCTGCCGCAACATCGCCTTTCTTGCCCAAGGTAATCATCTTTTCTGCAATGCTTCGGAGTTCTTTTGCCTTTGCAGTGGTTGTTTTTATCCTTCCGCTTATAAACAGCGAATTGGTCATATTCGCCATCATACACCTTAAATGACCGACCCTCCTGTCAAACCTCTTTTCATCCCTGTTATGTCTCATCTTTAATACCTCATAAAGTCAAATTTTTTATGCGCTTTGCAGTTTACTTCCTGCCTTTTCAAGATGCATCTTGTCCAAATCTTCCCTTGAAGGAAAATTCTCAACTTGCATCCCGAAATCAAGCCCCATCTCAGTAATCAAATCCCTTATCTCATTCAGAGACTTTCTGCCGAAATTCTTTGTCTTGAGCATTTCGGATTCTGTCTTCTGCACAAGTTCGCCGATATATTTTATATCGGCATTTTTCAGGCAGTTTGCAGAACGGACTGACAATTCAAGCTCATCCACATGCCTGAAAAGATTTTCATTTAGGGCATGCTTTTTTTCCTGTTCCGCCTCTTGAACAACCTCTTCCTCTTTTTCTTCAAAGGTTATAAATATATTCAACTGGTCTTTTAATATCTTGGCGGCAACGGCAACTGCATCCTCTGGTATTACAGCGCCAGTCGTCCATACCTCCAGAATAAGTTTATCATAATCTGTCCTCTGTCCAACCCTTGTATGAGTTACACCGTAGTTCACTCGGGTAATTGGCGAGAATATCGCATCTATAGGAACTATGCCTATGGGCTGATTTTCCTCTTTGTTTCTATCTGCTGAGACATATCCCTTGCCTGTCTTGACAATCATCTCCGCGTCTATCTTTGCATCCCTTGACATGGTAAGTATATGCAAATCAGGATTTAATATCTCTACAGTTGAATCGCATATTATATCGCCTGCCTTAATCTCACCTTCGCCTTTTGCCTTTATCCTGATGGCCTTTGGTCCGGAACTGTGAAGTTTTATTCTAACCTGCTTGAGATTAAGTATAATCTCGGTCATGTCTTCCTTAATGCCGTGTATTGTTGAAAACTCATGCAGAGAAGGCATGCCGTCTATCTTAATAGATGTTATGGCAGCGCCTTGCAGAGAAGAAAGGAGTATCCTCCTGAGAGAATTTCCAACAGAAGTGCCAAAACCCCTTTCCAGCGGTTCAGCGGTAAATTTACCGTAGATGTTGGTTAAGGTATCCTTATCAACCTCTAATCTTTTGGGTTTGATTAGATCCAACCAATTTTTTTGCATAGTTACCTCGCTAGTATGAGTTTAAGAGTTCTAAAGTTTAGGAGTTGAAGAGTTAAACTCCTAAACTCCCTAACTCTTTAACTCTTGAACTTTATTTATTTTGAATACAATTCAACTATAAGTTGTTCCTGCACAGGCATTGTAATATCATCCCTTTTGGGCATCGCCTTGATAATGCCTTTATAATTCGCCTTGTCAAGTTCAAGCCACTGCGGAATGCCTCTACGCTCTACTGCCTCAAGCGACTGATTTATTTTTGCAGATTTTCTATCCCTTTCCTTCAACTGGACGACCTCGCCTGCTTTTACAATATAAGAAGGGATGTTTACATTTCTGGTATTTACTGTAAAGTGATTATGCATTACCAATTGTCTTGCCTCTCTCCTTGAATCAGCGAACCCAAGACGGCACACCACATTATCAAGCCTTCTTTCTAAAAGGGTTAAGAGATTCTCGCCTGTTATGCCTTTTATCTTTTCAGCCCGTTTAAAATTGCCGCGGAACTGCTTTTCCATAATGCCATAGACCCTTTTAACCTTTTGCTTTTCCCTTAACTGAACTGCATATGCAGAGGTTTTCCCCCTTGCCTGTCCATGCTGTCCAGGCGCATAACTCCTTCTATCAAATGCGCATTTGTCAGTATAACATCTGTCTCCTTTGAGAAAGAGTTTTAATCCTTCCCGCCTGCAAAACTTGCAGACTGATTCAATATGTCTTGCCAATATAACCTCCCCTTTACTCGCTTTGCGAGAATTGTAAATTGGAAATTGTAAATTTTAGATTTTAAATTTTATAAACATTTTCCAATTTCCAATTTCCAATCTTCAATTTACAATTCAACATTCTTTAGAATGTTGTTATACTCTTCTTCTCTTCGGCGGTCTGCACCCGTTATGCGGAATAGGTGTTACATCCTTGATAAGGTTTATTCCAAAACCTGCCGCTTGAAGAGAACGAAGCGCAGACTCCCTTCCTGCGCCCGGGCCTTTTACATAAACATCAATAGACCTGACACCGTGTTCTTGAGCCTTTTTTGCAGCAACATCCGCCGCAATCTGTGCGGCAAACGGCGTGCCTTTTCTTGAACCTTTGAAACCTTGTCCGCCTGCGCTTGCCCATGCAATAACATTGCCGCTGACATCAGTTATTGTAACAATAGTATTGTTGAATGTTGACTGAATATGCGCAATAGCCTTTGAAACGCCTTTTTTTTCTTTTTTAATCTTTGCCATTAAACCTCCGTGTCGCTTCGCTCCATTGTAAAATGGAAATTGTAAATTTTAGATTTTAAATTTTATAAACATTTTGCAATTTCCAATTTCCAATCTTCAATTTACAATTCAACATTCTTTAGAATGTTGTTATACTTCTTTCTTCCTCACAGAGACCGTCTTTCTCGGCCCTTTTCTTGTTCTGGCATTTGTATGCGTCCTCTGTCCTCTGACAGGAAGCCCTTTTCTGTGACGCAGTCCTCTATATGTTCCAATATCCATAAGTCTTTTTATATCCATTGAAACTTCTTTTCTCAAATCTCCCTCAACCTTATAGTCCTTATCAAGAATCTTTCTGATTTTGGCAATCTGCGCCTCTGTGAGATTCTGCGTTCTGGTATTCGGGTCAATCTCAGCCTCGCTGAGTATCTTTTTTGAGGTTGTATTCCCAATGCCGTAAAGATAGGTAAGCGCTATCTCTATTCTTTTATTTTTTGGTAAATCTACGCCTGTAATCCTTGCCAATTTAAACCTCCCTGCTCGCTTTGCGAGAATTGTAAAATGAAAATTGTAAATTTTAAATTGCAAATTGTTTGCATTTCATTTTAAAATTTTTAATTTCCAATTTGCAATTTTCAATTCAACATTCGCAAGAATGTTGTCTATCCTTGTCTTTGTTTATGCTTTGGCGTTTCGCAAACAACCCTTACAACGCCTTTGCGCTTTACAATTTTGCACTTAGTGCATATCTTTTTTACAGAACTTCTAACCTTCATTGTATATCCCCTTTTGCCCTTTGCCTAAATGCCTTTTTCTATTTCGCCCTATATATTATCCTGCCTCTTGTCAAATCATACGGCGACAATTCTACAGTCACCTTATCGCCAGGAAGTATCTTTATAAAATGCATCCTCATCTTGCCTGAGACATGCGCCAAAACTATATGCTTGTTTTCCAATTCTACCCTGAACATCGCATTCGGCAGCGTCTCTCGGACTGTTCCTTCAACCTGTATTGCCTCTTCTTTAGCCATGTCGCTTCGCTCCATTGTAAAATGCAAATTGTAAATTTAAAATTGCAAATTATTTTTCTTTCATTTTAAAATTTTCAATTTCCAATCTCCATTTTACAATTGCCGAAGACCTAAAGTTTACTCAATATATAAGCGCCGTCATTAGTTATCGCAATAGAATGTTCAAAATGCGCTGATAAACTGCCGTCTTTTGTAACCACTGTCCATCCGTCATCTAACACAACAACTTCGTGCCCACCTGCATTTATCATCGGCTCTATGGCAAGGACCATACCTGCCTTCAGCCTGATGCCTTTGCCACGCTCCCCAAAATTCGGAACCTGCGGCGCTTCATGCAGGCTCTGCCCTATGCCGTGTCCTACAAAATCCCTTACAACCGAAAAACCATTTCCTTCTACATATTCTTGAATTGCAGCGCCTATATCAAACAGTCTGTTGCCAACCTTTGCCTCATCTATGCCGATATACAAAGACCTCTCAGTAACATCCATCAATCGTTTTGCGTCTTCCGATACACTGCCTATCGGAATTGTTATTGCTGCATCGCCGTAATATCCATTATGCAAAACGCCTAAATCTATGCTTAATATATCGCCTTCATTTAAAACCCTTTTGCAAGGCATCCCGTGCACAACCTCTTCATTAACTGAACTGCATATGCAATATGGATAACCCCTGTAACCCTTAAACGCCGGGACAACCTTTCGCTTTTTTATCTCTTCTTCACAAATCCTTTCAATATCAATGGTTGCAGCCCCTGCCTTTGCATCAGCCCTTAATTCATTTAAAATTTCAGCAACTATTATATTGCTTTGTCTCAATCTCTCAATCTCATAAAGAGACCTTAAAACTATTGTCTCACTTTCCCTCAATGGCATTTATAATATTCTCTGTTATATTTTCCATCCTGCCGACGCCGTCTATTGACTTAAGCAGCCCTTTAGCCTTATAAAATTCTTTTACAGGCGATGTCTGCTCATCATAAACCTTTAATCTCGCCTTTATTGTCTCTTCCTTATCATCATCCCTCTGATAGAGTTCGCCGCCGCATTTATCGCATTTATTTGCATTTGAAGCGGGGCTGAATTCAACATGATACCCTTGACCGCACTGTCTGCACACCCTTCTGCCGCTAAGCCTTTTAATGACTTCTTTGTTTGGGACATCTATGCTTAAACAAAGACCGATTTTCTTATCCATTTGTTTAAGCGTATTTTCAAGCGCCTCTGCCTGTTTAATCGTCCTTGGAAAGCCGTCAAGTATAAATCCGCTGCTGCAATCCTTGTCTTTCAATCTTTCAACAACTATCTTGACAACAAGTTCATCAGGGACAAGCGCCCCTTTATCCATATATGCCTTTGCCTCAAGACCTAATACAGTTTTATCTCTAACAGCGCTTCTTAATATATCGCCTGTTGATACTTGCGGTATCTTGTATCTGTCTATAAGTTTCTGGCACTGCGTCCCCTTGCCAGCGCCCGGTGGACCCATTAGGATAAGATTAGGCACTTATCCCCTCCTGCCCTTTAACCTGCCTTTTTTAAGAAGCCCTTCATATGACCTTGCCAGCATGTGCGATTCAACCTGCTGCGCTGTGTCAAGCGCAACGCCGACAACTATCAAAAGCGCTGTTCCGCCAAAATAAAACGGGACATTAAACCTGCCGATTAAAACAGACGGCAAAACGCATACAAAGGAAAGATACAAAGCGCCCCACAATGTTATCCTTCTGAGTATCCTGTCTATATACTCTGATGTATGATGTCCGGGCCTTATGCCCGGCACAAAACCGCCGTTCTTTTTAAGGTTTTCAGCAATGTCATTTGGATTAAACTGTATTGCTGTGTAAAAAAAAGTAAATCCTATTATAGCAGGGATATACAAAAGATTATACCAGATGCCTGTCGGGTTCAAGGCAGCGGCAATCGCCTTTATCCACGGTATATTTATAAAATTTGCCGCTGTTGCAGGAAATATGATTATTGAAGACGCAAATATAGGAGGTATAACGCCTGCAGAGTTTATCTTTAACGGGAGATGAGTGCTTTGACCTCCGTAGACCTTTCTGCCGACAACCCTCTTTGGATACTGAATAGGTATCCGCCTTTGCCCAAGTTCCATAAATATGATGAATGCAATAATAGCAATGGCAAACACTAAAATGAATATTACAAAAAGAAAGTTCATCTCGCCTGTTCGGACGAGGCTGAATGTATTGTTCACAGCGCTGGGCAGATTTGCAACAATGCCTGCGAATATGATAAGCGATATGCCGTTGCCAATGCCCCTTTCAGTAATCTGCTCGCCAAGCCACATTATAAATGCTGTCCCTGATGTAAGCGTAATAACAGCAAGAAGTCGGAATGACCAGCCGGGGATAGGAACAATAAGTTCACCTGCAGGCCCCTTCATGCTTTCAAGCCCTATTGCAATACCAAGCCCCTGAATCACGCTTAAAAGTATTGTCCCATATCTTGTATATTGAACTATCTTTCTTCTCCCTGATTCGCCCTCTTTAGATAACTTTTCAAGATGAGGAATAGTAACGGTTAAAAGTTGCAGGATGATCGATGAACTGATATACGGCATTATGCCAAGTGAAAATACTGAAAGGTTTCTGAGCGCACCGCCCGAAAACATATCAATAAAACCAAGGAGCGTTCCTTTTGCCTGATTGAAAAATGCCAGAAGCGCCTGCGCATCTATGCCCGGTGTCGGCACAAATATGCCAATCCTGAAGACAGCAAGTAGTCCTAGCGTAATAAATATCCTTTTATTTAATTCAGGTATCTTTGAGATATTTTGGATTCCTGCTGCCAAATTATATTACCTCCGCGTTTCCGCCTGCTGCCAAAATCTTTTTCTGGGCAGATGCGCTGAACTTATTGGCTTTAACATTTAAAGGAATCTTTATATCGCCGTCTCCTAATATCTTAATCTTATCTCTTGTACTTTTTATAAGACCTGCCTCTTTTAATGCCTGTCCGTCGACAACATCATTCTTTTTGAATATAGAAAGGCCGCCAACATTTATCAGATTATATTTTACCTTAAACTCATTTACAAAACCCCTCTTTGGAAGCCTTCTCTGCAAAGGCATCTGTCCGCCTTCAAAGCCCTTTGAACCCTTGCCGCCTGCCCTTGCCCTTTGACCCTTATGCCCCCTGCCGGACGTTTTACCACGACCTGAAGATTCACCTCTTCCAAGCCTCTTTCTCTTTTTTACTGCCCCTTCCGGAGCCTTTAATCTATCTAACATTATTTTTCTCCTACTTACAATATATTCACGCTCAAAAATGTCCAGATGCTGGTAGCCGCAGGCTTTAGCCTGCGAGATAACGCAACCTAAAGGTTGCGGCTACCAATTCATGTGAGGATGCAAACCCGCAGTCATGACAACGCAGATGTGCATTTTTCAGCGTGAACCTTCCACTGAAACCAGATGAGAAACCTTATTTATCATGCCTTTTACAGCCGGTGTATCCTTTAAGACAACGGTTTTATTTACCTTTGTAAGACCAAGTCCTTTTAATGTTTCTTGCTGTCTCTTTGTAGAACCGCTCTTGCTTCTTTTCAATGTAATCTTTATTGTCGTAGTTTTTTCCATATATTTTATCCGCCCTTTGCCTTTCGCCTTAACCCAAAAAATGCAGTTGCATTTTTTGGCAACCGCATTTTTCGGGTTAAACTATATCCTGAACTTTTTTATTCCTGAGTTCTGCAACCATCTCTACACTTTTCAGTTTTTTTAAACCATCTAACGTTGCCTTAACCACATTATGAGGATTATTTGAACCAAGTGATTTTGTAAGGATATTGTGTATGCCTACAGATTCAATAACTGCCCTGACAGCGCCGCCTGCTATAACTCCTGTGCCGGCTGAGGCAGGTTTTAATATAACCCTTCCTGCACCAAAACAGCCTATAACCTCATGGGGTATTGTTTGTTCAACAAGAGGCACCTTAAATAAACTTTTCTTGCCCTGCTCGCTCGCCTTTCTTATAGCCTCGGGCACCTCCTTTGCCTTTCCAAGTCCTATCCCAACATATCCGTTCCCATCGCCAACAACAACAATGGCATTAAAACTAAATCTCTTGCCGCCCTTAACAACCTTTGCAACCCTGTTGAGATATATAACCTTGTCTTTTAACTCTAATTTCTTTGGGTCAATCTTTTCCAAAAAACCTCCCTTTACTCGCTCCGCGAGAATTGTAAAATGCAAATTGTAAATTTTAAATTATAAATTCATCTTTATATTTTACAATTTTCAATTTCCAATCTTCAGTTTACAATTAAAACTTTAGTCCTGCCTCTCTTGCGCCGTCAGCAGCTGCCTTTATCCTTCCATGATATAAAAACCCGCCCCTGTCAAAAACAACTTTATCAATGCCCTTTGCAATCGCATTTTTTGCGGCCAATTCGCCAACCTTCTTTGCCGTATTTATTTTGCCTTTAACAGAAAGCGTCCTTATCTCTTTGCTGAGTGAAGATGCAGATGCAATTGTCCTGCCCTTTGCGTCATCAACAACCTGCGCATAGATATGCTTATTGCTTCTATAGACATTCAGCCTTGGCCTCTCTGCTATGCCAACAACCTTTTTTCTAACCCTGAATTTTCTTTTTAAATAAGTACTTCTTTTTTTATCTGCATTAAGCATTTATTTTCCTCCAGCAGCCTTGCCTGCCTTGCCTGCCTTGCGCATTATGACCTCGCCGCTGTATTTTATACCCTTTGCCTTGTATGGATCAGGCACTCTATATGCCTTTATTTCAGCAGCCACCTGCCCAAGCAGTTGATTGTCAATACCTTTGAGCAAAATGCCTGTCTGTTTGTCAACCTCAGCTGTTATGCCCTTTGGAAGCGGATACTTCACAGGGTGGGAATAACCCAAAGTCAAATTGAGCATGCCAGCCTGCGCCTCTGCCTTGTAACCAACGCCTGAAATCTCTAATTTTCTCGTAAAGCCCTCTGTCACACCCTTAACCATATTAGCTATAATGCTGCGGGATAATCCATGCAGTTCCCTGTGTTCACGTCCATCGGTTTTCCGAGATAGTTTTATCTCTGATGAACTAACATCCACAGAAATATCTTGTCCGATTTGATGAGAGAGACTGCCTTTTGGGCCGTCAACCTTTATAATATTGCTATTTAGATTTACCTTTACCCCTTGAGGGATAGAAATTGCCTTTTTACCAATCCTTGACATATTAAACTCCTAATTATTCTTTAGCCTTTTTAATATATAGTGCAGATTAGTTCTCCGCCGATGCCGAATTCCTTTGCTTTCTTGCCTGTAAATATGCCTTTTGATGTAGAAAGAACAGCAGTCCCAAGTCCGCCAAGCACCTTTGGAAGTTTATCCTTTTTTACATAAATTCTTAAGCCCGGCTTACTCACCCTTTTTATTGATGATATTACGCCTTTTTTTGAAGAATCATACTTCAACTGGATTTTTATCATACCCTGTTTTTTATCTTTAACAACCTCAAAATCTTTAATATAACCTTCGCCTTTCAAAATCTTTGCAAGTTCCAGTTTAATGCTGGACAAAGGCACCTCTACGCTTCCATGCCTTGCCTTGCTCGCATTTCTTATCCTTGTCAACATATCTGCTATTGGATCTGTTGTTGCCATGTCCTTAAACTCCTCTAGCCTTAAGCCATCAGCCTAAAGCCTGCTTTATATTTTACCAGCTTGACTTTATTACACCGGGTATATCGCCTTTTAAAGCCAACTTACGGAAACATATCCTGCACATATCAAACTTACGAATATATGCCCTTGGTCTGCCGCATAAAGGACAACGGTTATATTCCCTTGCCTTAAATTTTTTTTCTCTTTTTGCCTTTACTTTTGACATTCGCAGAATGTCATTTAAACGGCATTCCAAAATATTTTAAAAGCGCCTTTGCCTCTTCATCTGTCTTTGCCGTAGTTGTTATTGTAATATTCATACCGCGGATTTTGCCTATCTTATCATAATCAACCTCTGGAAATATAATCTGCTCTTTTATGCCTAATGTGTAATTACCGCGGCCGTCAAATGATTTATCAGAAACACCTCTAAAATCCCTGACCCTTGGCAGAGAAAAATTTAGAAAACGGTCAAGGAATTCATACATCCTTTCTCCCCGCAGCGTTACCATGCAGCCTATCGGCATGCCTGCCCTCAATTTAAATGTCGCTATAGATTTCTTTGCCTTTGTTACAACCGGCTTCTGCCCGGTAATTGCCGTAATGTCATTAACAGCGCTGTCAACAACCTTTATATCCTGCACAGCCTCGCCGAGCCCGACATTTATTACAACCTTTTCAATCTTAGGCGCCTGCATTGCATTCTTATACTTAAATTCCTTTACCATTGCAGGCAATATATCTTTTTTATAAATATCTTTTAATCTAGCCATTTATTTCTCCAGTGTGTCTCCGCATTTTTTACAATACCTTACGGCTTTACCATCTTCCAAAACCTTTTTGCCAACCCTCACAGGTCCTTTACACCTTTCGCAGATAAGCATTACATTTGAAATATCTATCGGCGCTTCCTTTTCAACAATCCCGCCCTGTTTCACCTTTTGCGATGCCTTTGTATGCCTTTTAACTATATTAAGTTTTTCAATAAGTATTTTTGCATTTTCAGGGATAACCCTTATAACCCTGCCTGTCTTGCCTTTTTCTCTTCCGCTTATAACCATAACTTGGTCATTCTTTTTTATTTTAAATTTTGCAACCTGCATTTTTCTACCTCAATTTTGACTTTTGACTTTTGCCTTTTGAATTTTAAATTTTTATAATACCTCTGGCGCAAGTGAAATAATCTTCATAAACTTCTTTGCCCTCAGTTCTCTTGCAACAGGGCCAAATATACGCGTGCCTATCGGCTCATTATCCTTATTTATAAGAACAGCGGAGTTTTCATCAAACTTTATATACGAACCATCCAGCCTTCTTGTTTCTTTTACAGAACGAACCAGGACAGCCCTGATAACATCGCCTTTTTTTACCTTGCCGTCAGGTATTGCCTCTTTAACAGAAGCAACAATAACATCGCCAATTCTGGCATACCTTTTTCTTGTGCCTCCAAGAACCTTTATACAGCCAATCTTTTTCGCTCCTGAATTATCAGCAACATTTAAGATGCTCCGCATCTGTATCATATAGCCTTCTCCAATACCTGTTTTACCATCCAAACCTTTTTCCTGCTGATCGGACTGGACTCAACAATCAAGACCTTGTCTCCTGTCTTGCAGCTATTTTTTTCATCATGCGCCATAAACTTAACCCGCCTCTTTATATACTTCCCATATAACGGGTGTTTTACAAGCCTTTCAACTGACACAACAACCGTCTTATCCATCTTATCGCTTACAACTGTCCCTATCTTTGTTTTCTTCAACCCTTTTTTATTATCACTCATGAATGCTCCCTATTTGCCCTTTTCTCTTATTATTGTCTTTACCCTTGCTATATCCCGCCTAATATGCCTTATCCTTAATGGATTTTCCATCTGTCTTGATGCATTCTGCACCTTTAACATAAAGAGTTCTTTAGCCATATCAGATTCTTTTGCCTTTAACTCATCTACTGTCATGTCTCTTATCTCTTTTGCCTTCATGCCTTTCATATTTCACCCTCCCTCTTGACAATCTTTGTTGCAAGGGAAAGTTTATGCGCTGCCAGTCTAAATGCCTCATTTGCCACATCATCTGTAATACCCTTCATTTCATAAAGGATGCGTCCCGGTTTTATCACACATCTGCGCCTCGTCCGGCAACACCCCTTCTCTTGCCCCTCTGCTGTTTTCTAAATTTCGTCCTCTTCGGCATTAACATATTTTATACTGCTCCTGTCACATTAGTTTCACTAACCTGCGGAAGTATTTCACCTTTAAATATCCATGTTTTTACGCCTATAATGCCGTATGTTGTCTTTGCCTCTGCAAAACCGTAATCTATATCAGCCCTCAATGTATGAAGAGGCACTCTTCCATCCCTATACCATTCTGTCCTTGCAATCTCTGAACCGCCTAATCTTCCAGCGCAGCATATCTTTACGCCTTTTGCGCCCATCTTTAACGAGGTTGTAACAGCCTTTTTCATTGCGCGTCTGAAAGTTACCCTTCTCTCCAACTGCAGCGCGACATTTTCAGCAACAAGCTGCGCGTCTAAATCAGGCTTCCTTACCTCCTGAATATCTATTGCAACATCTTTACTTACGAGTTTTGAGAGAGCCTTTTTAAGTATGTCTATCTCCGCCCCTTTTTTGCCTATAACTATGCCCGGTTTGGCAGTATGCACAATTGCCTTGACGCTGTCCGATGTCCTCTCTATATCAATCTTTGCAACCCCTGCATGATACAATTTGCCTTTAAGAAACTTGCGAATCTTTACATCTTCATGCAAGAGTTTGGAATAATCTTTGCCAGCATACCATCTGGAATTCCAATCCTTGATTATTCCCAATCTAAAACCTATTGGATGCACCTTTTGACCCAAAATTACCTCCGTTAAAATACAAATGATGTAGCTGCTCAATTTATTGAGCGCATCTAAAAACGCCGATAAATCGGCAGGCTACAAATCTTTTTACTTCTCTTCCAGCACTATAGTTATATGACTCATTCTCTTTCTTACTACATTAGCCCTTCCCATTGCCTTTGGATTAGTACGTTTCATTGTAGGGCCGCAGTCAACAAATGCCTTCTTCACATACAAATTATCTACATCCATATTCTTTGCATTCTCTGCATTTGCAGCAGCGCTTTTCAATATCTTAGAAATATCCTTTGCAATAGCCTTTTTTGTGAAGTTAAGCACATCCAGCGCATCACCAACCTTCTTGCCCCTTATGAGGTCGACAACAAGCCTTGCCTTCTGCGGACTAACCCTTAAATATCTTAAAACTGCTCTTGATTCCATTTTTATATCCCTTATAAATAATTTTTATTTTTTCTTAACACCGTCTTTATGCTTTTGCTGGCGCAGCGGCTGCAACCTTTGTTTTTCTATCGCCTGAATGAGTATGAAATGTCCTTGTTGCTGCAAATTCGCCGAGTTTATGTCCAACCATGTTCTCTGATATAAAAACAGGTATAAACTTCTTGCCATTATGAACTGCTATTGTATGACCAACCATATCAGGTGTTATTGTAGAGCGCCTAGACCATGTCTTTATAACCTTTTTAGCCTTTGTCTCATTTGCCTGCTCTATCTTTTTTAAAAGGTGGGCATCAATAAAAGGGCCTTTTTTGAGTGAACGCGCCATTATTTCTTCCTCCTGCTTACAATATATTTATCAGTCGCCTTGTTTCTCCTTGTTTTAAAGCCCTTTGTCGGTGTTCCCCACGGACTGACAGGATGATTGCCGCCTTTGCTCTTTCCTTCGCCGCCTCCATGAGGATGGTCAACAGGATTCATTGCAACACCTCTTACACGAGGGTTAAACCCAAGCCAGCGGTTCCTGCCTGCCTTGCCTATAACAACATTTTCATGGTCAAGATTGCCGAGTTGTCCTATGCTGGCATAACAATCCTGAAGAACATATCTTACTTCGCCGGATGGAAGTTTTATCTGCGAATACTTGCCTTCCTTTGCCATTAGTTGGGCATAACCGCCTGCTGTCCTTACCATCTGCCCACCCTTTCCAATCTTTAATTCAATATTATGGATAAACGTACCGACAGGTATGCTTCTTATAGGAAGCGCATTACCCGGCTTTATATCAATATTTTCACCTGCAACTACAGTATCTCCGACCTTTAGTTCAAGAGGCGCCAGGATATATCTCTTTTCGCCGTCTGCATAATTCAAAAGCGCAATTCTGGCAGAACGGTTTGGGTCGTACTCAATTGCTGATACATTAGAAGATATGCCTCTCTTGTCCCTCTTAAAATCAATAATCCTGTACATCCTCTTGTGTCCGCCGCCCATCCATCGGCTTGTAACCCTGCCATAAGAATTTCTGCCGCCTGTCCTTTTTAAAGGTACAAGTAAAGACTCCTCTGGTGTATCCTTTGTAATCTCATCAAAGGTAAGCCTTGTCATCTGTCTGATAGCCGGTGATGTTGGTTTATAACTTTTTACTGGCATTTAAAAATCCTCTTTCCTCAATTTTGACTTTTGCTTTTTGACTTTTATTTATGTCGCTTCAAAAAATTCTATCTTATCACCTTGCTTAAGCGTAACATATGCCTTTTTTCTGATAGATGTTCTGCCAATACTCTTGCCCTGCCTTTTAACCTTGCCAGGCATCTTTATTGTATTTACATCAAGAACCTTGACATTAAACGCCTTTTCTACAGCCTTTTTTATCTCGCTTTTATTTGCCTTTGTATCAACCCAGAAAACAACCTGATTGCTTTCCGCCTTTTTCAAGGTGCTTTTTTCAGTTATTACAGGCTCTTTAATTATATTGTAAGTATTTAACATTAACAAAACCTCTCTTCAATCTTTTGAAACGCAGACCTTGTAATGAGCAAATTTTCATAATTTAAAACATCATATACATTTAAACCATCTATCTTTAAGACCTTGCTGTGCTTTAAGTTTCTTGCAGCAAGTTCAAGGTTTTTATTGCTGCCATCAATAACAATCAGACTTGATGCTGCATTTATCTTCTTTAGGATGTCAAAAACCTTTTTTGTTTTAGGCTCATCAACAGATATGTTGTCAAGAATTTTTATCTTATCCTCTTTTATCTTTAATGACAATGCTGATTTAAGCGCCTCTGTCCTTGCCTTTTTTGGAATATCATATGAATAATCCCTTGGATGCGGACCAAAGACAGTGCCACCGTGCCGCCAGAGGGGTGAACGGATAGAGCCTGACCTTGCCCTGCCAGTGCCTTTCTGCTTCCACGGTTTTATACCGCCGCCGCTTACAAAACCCTTTGTTTTTGTGGATGCAGTGCCTGACCTCTTATTAGCCATCTGCATTTTTACTGTTTCATAAAGAAGATGTTTTTTAATACTGCCGCCAAAGACATCGTCCTTTACTTCAATAGCGCCGACTTTTTTATTGTCTATGTCAATAACATTTAAAAACATTTCTCTTTCTCCTATTGCCTATTGCCCATAGCCTGTTTTTTTATTTGCCTTTTTTATTTCAAGTATGCTGTTAACAGGACCAGGCACAGCGCCCCTGACAAGTATAATATCATCCTCTGGTTTAACAGCAACAACCTTAAGATTCTCTACAGTCATCCTCTCATTGCCGTAATGGCCTGGGTGTTTATGCCCTTTGTATGTTCTGGACGGGTCCGAACTTGAACCAATTGAACCGGGCGCCCTGTTAAACATTGAGCCGTGCGTCTTTGCGCCGCCTGCAAAATTCCATCTCTTAACAACACCCTGAAAACCGCGTCCTTTTGTATTGCCTGAAACATCTACAAATTCACCGACCTTAAACATATCGCATCCGCTAATCTTTTGGCCTGGCTTATATGCGTCAATCTCTTTACCTCTAAATTCCCTTAAATGATAAAATGCTGTTGTGCCAGCCTTTTTAAAATGTCCAAGCATCGGCTTATTTGACCTTTTTTCCTTTTTTTCAGAAAAACCTATCTGAACAGCATTATAACCCTCTTTATCCATGGTTTTTTTCTGAACCACAAAGCACGGTCCTGTTTTTATAACAGTTACAGGAATGTCATTGCCGTCTGCGCCGAATATATGCGTCATCCCAATCTTTTTACCTAATATGCCTTCTAACATAATTATCCCTCTTAATAGATGATTACGCAGATTTTTAAAAACGATTACACCGATTTAAAACCAATCTTTTCTAATCTGTGTAATCTGCCTTTGTAATCTGTGTAATCATAGTATCTCTTTATAGTTTTATCTCTACATCAACACCAGCAGGCAAGTCTAATCTCATCAAGGCATCTATCGCATGCTGGCTTGGCTCAAGTATATCCATCAGTCTTTTGTGTGTTCTTATCTCAAACTGCTCCCTTGACTTTTTATCAACATGGGGAGAGCGAAGAACACAGTATTTATTTATCTTTGTAGGCAGAGGTATCGGACCGACAATCCTCGCGCCTGCCCTCTTTGCCGTATCAACCAATTCCTTTACAGACCGGTCAAGCAATTTGCTGTCATAAGCCTTTAATTTTATCCTTACCCGTTGATTCTGCATATCCTCTCCGTTTAATAAGTTTAAATAGTTTAAACCTTATGCCGAGTTGACGCTCAAAAATGTTACAGATGCAAGGCTTCAAGCGAGGCATACTTTCACAGTATGTTGAGCGAAGAAGCCGAAGCGACAACGCACGGGGCACCCATTGCGGAGCAATGGGTCGGGGCATTTTTCAGCGTCAATTACGCCAATATCTTAGTTACAACCCCTGCGCCTACTGTCCTGCCGCCTTCTCTTACTGCAAATCTTAACCCTTCTTCCATTGCTATGGGCATTATAAGTTCAACTTCTAAGTTTACATTGTCCCCAGGCATTACCATCTCTACTCCTTCTGGCAAT
>JACRNI010000172.1 GCA_016234925.1 Deltaproteobacteria bacterium
AGGGCTGCGGCATATGTGTGGATTTCTGTCCTACGGATACATTAAAAATGGGTGGGACTGTTGTAGTAGTAAGAGACATTACAGTATGCACAGGATGCCAACTATGTGATTTAAGATGTCCTGATTTTGCAATTCAGGTGTTTCCAGGGTAGATAAAAAGGTAAAAAGGTGAAAAGGTAAAAAGGTGAAAAGGTTTTAAACCTCTTAACCTTTGAACCCCTTAACCTTTTAACCTTTCAAAGGAGATAATATGAAAAAAAGTAAACAGAAAAAATTTATTCAAGGCAACGAGGCTTGTGTAGAAGGCGCTTTATATGCCGGGTGCAGGTTTTATGCAGGTTATCCAATAACCCCTTCTACTGAGATTATGGAGGTTATGGCTGCAAGGCTTCCAAAAATCGGCGGCTCATTTATACAGATGGAAGATGAGATTGCAAGCATGTGCGCGGTTGTCGGCGCATCCCTCGGCGGCTTAAAATCAATGACAGCGACATCCGGCCCCGGCTTTTCACTCAAGCAGGAGGCTATTGGATATGCATGTATGACCGAAGTCCCATGCGTTATAGTAAATGTTATGAGGAGTGGGCCGTCAACAGGCTATCCGACAGGCCCAAGCCAGTCAGATGTGATGCAGGCAAAATGGGGCACGCATGGCGACCATCCTGCTGTTGTCTTAACCCCTTCATCTGTCCAAGAACTGCTGTATGAAACAATAAGGGCGTTTAATCTGGCAGAGACATACAGGACGCCTGTGATTATTTTGTATGACGAGGTAATAGGACATATGAGGGAGGCTGTTACCCTGCCTTTGCCTGGCGAAATCAATGTTGTTGAAAGAAAGAAGCCGAATTGCCCGCCTTCTGAATATAAACCCTATGATGTCCAAGACGGCAATGTCGCCCCGCTTGCTGCGTATGGAGAAGGCTACAGGTTTCATGTTACAGGGCTTTATCATGCGGCAGACGGATTTCCAACCAGCAATACAAAACTAATTCAAGAGACCAATGAGAGGCTCGTAAATAAGATAGATAGGAATAAAGAAACCATTTGCAAGAATGAGGAGTTCTGTCTTGATGATGCAGAAATCGGGGTGTTTGCATATGGCGTCTGCGCAAAGAGCGCAAAATTTGCTGTAAAGGAATTAAGAAGCAAAGGCGTCAAGGTCGGACTTTTAAGACCACTCACTATCTGGCCATTTCCAGATGACGCAGTTGAAGAGATGGCAAAAAAAGTTAAGACAATAATAGTGCCGGAAATGAATCTAGGACAGGTTGTCCATGAGGTAGAGAGGGCGTCTAAAGGCAAATGCGATGTAAGGGGTCTATTCAGGGTTGATACAGACCCAATCCACCCAAAGCAGATAATGAACGCTATATTAGGCAGGCCGGTTGAGCCGACAGTTATTCCCAGCGAGGTTTTGATAGAAAGGGATATGATAGATGGATAGGCGACATTCGTCGAATTGCAAATTTAAGATTGTAAATTTTAAAATTTTCAATTTGCATTTTACAATTCTCGCGAAGCGACAAGGAGGTTACAATGTCAACACAAACTGCAGCAAGAACAGTTCCATATAAAGAAAAGGCGCCGTTTGACTACAGTTCTTATATGAGAAAAGGGAAATTGCCGCATATCTGGTGTTCAGGATGCGGACATGGAATAGTACTTAAAAGTCTCTTGCGGGCAATAGATGCAACAGGCATACAAAAGGATGATATTGCCATTGTCTCCGGCATAGGCTGTTCAAGCAGGACTCCTGGCTATCTTGATTTCAACACACTCCATACACTCCACGGAAGGGCGCTTCCATGCGCAACCGGGATTAAACTTGCGAAACCAAAACTAAAGGTAATTGTGGTTACAGGCGACGGCGATGCGCTTGCAATCGGCGGCAATCATTTTATACACGCATGCAGGAGAAACATGGATTTGACCATCATGGTCTATAATAATTATATCTACGGCATGACAAGCGGACAGTCCTCGCCTACAACGCCCCAAAGCATGATTGCTACAACAGCAAGATATGGAAGCATAGAGCCGACATTTGACACATGCACACTTGCAAAGGCAGCAGGCGCAACATTTGTTGCAAGGGGGACTGCATATCATGCTCAGGAACTTGAAAAAACTATTTATGATGCCATAATGCACAAAGGCACATCAGTATTAGATATTCTTGATTCATGCCCGACATATTATGGAAGGTTTAATAAATTTAAGAGCGCATCTGAGATGATGGAAAAGATTGAAAAGGATGGGACACTTTCTATATCGCAGGCGGACAAACTCCCTCCTGAAAAACGTGAAGGGAAACTTTTAAGGGGAGTTTTGCACAAATCAGAAAGACCTGAATATTGCGAGGAATATGAGAGGTTGATGGAAAAGGCACAGGGGAAATAAGCGACATCTTTTGGATGTCGAATTGTAAAATGAAGATTGGAAATTGAAAATTGCAAAATGTTTATAAAATTTAAAATCTACAATTTACAATTTGCACTTCCCAATGGAGCGAAGCGACAAGGAGATACTATGAATAACCCCTAACGAAACATTTTCCCATGGATAGTGCTACCCTGATAAATGTGATAGAAGAAGATAAAAATCTATAAAAGGGGGTAGC
>JACRNI010000170.1 GCA_016234925.1 Deltaproteobacteria bacterium
AGACATAAATATGCCGAATCCAAAAAAAAGACATTCCAAAACAAGAAGGAATAAAAGAAGAAGCCACGATGCGCTCTCCAAGCCTGCTGATTCCATATGCCCGCAGTGCGGAGAGCATAAACTGCCTCATCATGTGTGTCCAAACTGCGGCACATACAGGGGCAGGGATGTCATAAAATCAGAAGAAGCCTAATCTTATGAAACATTCATGAGATTTGCTTGCAAAGGAGGATAAAAATTCCAATAACCAAGCACCAAATAACAAACAAATTCCAATAACCAATTTCCAAATTCCAAACCGTTTGGTTATTGTGATTTGGGATTTTGAATTTGTTTGAGATTTGTAATTTGGGATTTGGAATTTATATTTTCAGGATGAAAATCGCAGTAGACGCAATGGGCGGAGACTATGCGCCATCAGTTGTTGTTGAAGGCGCTGTTATGGCTGCCGGTGAACTCGGCATCCCTATAATCCTTGTCGGCAATAAAACAAGGGTAGAGGATGAACTTGCGAGGCATAACTGGAAAAACCTTCCTATTTCCATAAAACATGCGTCTGAAGTGGTCGGCATGGATGAATCCCCGGGACAGGCAATACGGAGAAAAAAGGACTCGTCAATTAAAGTCTCATTTGACCTTGTAAAAAGCGGCGAGGCAAGCGCTGTTGTAAGCGCGGGAAATTCAGGCGCTGCAATGGCTGCCGGCATGTTCACCTTAAGAAACCTGAAAGGCGTTGACCGCGCTGCAATCGCTGTTACTCTCCCCACAATGAAAGACTTGGCTTGTGTGCTTGATGTCGGCAGCAATGTTGACTGCAAGCCTCTGCATCTTGTCCAGTTTGCTTTGATGGGCAATGTCTATGCAAAATATGTGTTAAAAAAAGACAATCCAAAAATCGGACTCCTGTCAAACGGAGAAGAAGAAGGCAAGGGCAATGAACTAACCCGTGAAACCCATGAAATACTGAAGACATGCTCATTAAATTATATCGGCTATGTGGAAGGAAGGGATATATTTTACGGCGATGTGGATGTTGTGGTCTGCGACGGCTTTGTCGGCAATGTCGTCCTAAAATTGACAGAAGGGCTGGTTGAGGCGCTTGCATCGCTTCTTAAAAATGAAATAGAAAATAGTTTTTATGCAAAGATTGGCTATATGCTTGGAAAGGGCGCAGTTAAGAACTTAAAAAAGAAATTGGATTATTCAGAATACGGAGGCGCGCCGCTTCTTGGCATAGACGGGATATGCATAATAAGCCACGGCGCATCTACTGCAAAGGCGATAAAAAACGCGATACTCCGCGCCGCTGAGTATTCAAAGAGCAAGGTAAACCGCCACTTGATGGAGGAACTTGAAAAATATCAGGATGTTAAGGGCGCGGCTGCAAAAAAGGTATTAGACTTTGCTGAAAAAGAGGCGGCAGATTGAATGATAAAGTCAAGGATAATAGGCACAGGCTCATATGCGCCGCAGAGGATATTATCTAACCATGACCTTGAAAAAATTGTTGATACAAGCGACGAGTGGATTGCAACCCGAACGGGTATAAAAGAAAGACGGATTGCAGATGGAGAAACCACTACTGACATTGCAGTAAAGGCATGTAAAAAGGCGTTAAAATCCGCATCTATACCACCCGATGAGATAGACCTTATTATCGCTGCCACAGTTACATCTGACATGATATTCCCGTCAACCGCATGTTTTTTGCAGTCCCACCTCGGCATTAAAAAAAATATCCCTGCATTTGATGTCTCTGCCGCATGTTCAGGTTTTTTATATGCCATTGATGTTGCGGATAAATATATAAAAACCAACGCTGCAAAAAATGTTCTGGTAGTCGGGGTTGATGTATTTTCAAAGATTATAGATTGGCATGATAGAAATACATGCATCCTATTTGGCGACGGCGCAGGCGCTGTCCTATTATCCGCTGAAAAGGGAAACAGGGGCATACTATCCAGCCATATCTTTTCAAACGGCCATTACTGGAACATGCTCTATACGCCATCAAATATATGTTCAAGCCCTTTCAAATCATCTTCACATTCACATAAGTGCGAAGAGCCCTATTTAAAAATGGAAGGGAACAAGATTTTTAAACTTGCGGTTCAAACAATGGGAGAGGCGTGTCAGGAGGCGCTTGACCATAACAACATAACAGCGGATGAACTGGCTTTTCTAATACCGCATCAGGCAAATGCAAGGATAATAAACGCCACTGCTGAGAGGATGGGGCTTCCGCAGGAAAAGGTTTTTATAAATCTTGACAGATACGGCAATACATCTGCCGGCTCTATCCCGATCGCCTTGGATGAACTTGCGCAAAGCGGAAGATTAAATAAGGGAGATTTGCTGCTCATGGTTGCATTCGGCGGGGGGCTTACATGGGGGGCAACACTGGTAAAATGGTAGATATGGGTCAAGGATCAACAATGAAACAGAGAAGCGGAGAAGATTCTTCCTTAATTCCCCGATTCCCCGATTCCCCGGTTCGTTTTGCCTTCGTCTTTCCCGGTCAGGGTTCGCAGTATGTCGGCATGGGAAAAGAGGTCTGGGATAGATTTCAGATTGCAAAGGACACATTTAAAGAGGCAAGTGATATTCTAAAAAAGGACATTGCAAAACTATGTTTTGAAGGCCCTGAATCTGAACTCAACCTTACAGAAAACACCCAGCCTGCAATACTAACGGCAAGCATTGCAATATGGAAGGTTTTGGCCGCTGAAAATACTATATTGCCCTCCTGTGTTGCAGGACACAGCCTTGGCGAATATACTGCGCTAGTTGTTTCAGGCGCGTTAGATTTTAAGGATGCTGTCCGCATTGTCAATTTGAGGGGCAAATTTATGCAGGAGGCAGTTCCAGAGGGTATCGGCGCAATGGCTGCAGTATTGGGGTTAAAAGGTGATATTGTAAAAGATATATGCAAAGAGGCTTCAACAGACAACTCTGTTGCTGTTGCGGCAAATTTCAACAGCCCTGAACAGACAGTCATCTCTGGCAATAAAGCGGCTGTTTTAAAGGCTTCATCGCTGGCAAAGGAACGCGGGGCAAAAAGGGTTATTCCTCTTCCTGTGAGCGTGCCTTCACATTCACCGCTTATGCAGCCTGCTGCAAAAAAACTTGAGCAAGAATTAAAAAAGATAAATTTTAAAGATTTGAATATCCCTGTTGTAACAAATGTAGACGCAGAGCCCATAACATCTTCAGATAAGGCAAGGGAACTCCTTGTTAAACAACTTTACAGCCCTGTCCGATGGGTTGAATCCATTGCAAAGATGAAGGGGTTGGGTGTAGAAAAGATTATAGAAATCGGACCGGGAAAGGTTTTGACAGGGCTGATAAAAAGGATTGACAGCGACATAGAAACAATGAATGTGGAAAAGGCTGAGGATATTAAACTTGTAGCCGCAGGCTTTATGCCTGCGCAAATTACGCACCCATAAAGGGTGCGGCTACCATTGCCGGTTGAACCAGCATGGAATGGGAGGTTTTATGGAACTAAAAGACAAGGTTGCCCTTGTTACAGGCGCTGCACAGGGCATAGGCAAAACAATTGCATTGAAACTTGCTGCAAACGGCGCTGATGTTGCAATATCAGATTTGAACATGGAAAAACTTAATGAGACTGCAAAGGAAATAATAGACCTTGGCAGAAAGGCGATTGCAATAAAGGCAAATGTTGCTGATTCAAAAGACGCTGAGGCAATGGTAGAAGAAACAATAAATAAATTCGGCGCACTCCACATACTTATAAATAACGCAGGCATTACAAGGGACGGACTTATCCTGCGAATGAAAGAAGAAGACTGGGATGCTGTTCTGTCTGTTAATTTAAAAGGCGTTTTTAACTGCACAAAGGCAGCGGTTAAATATATGTCAAAGCAAAGACACGGCCGCATAGTAAATATCGCCTCAATAGTCGGCGAGATGGGAAATGCGGGGCAGGCAAATTATTCAGCAAGCAAGGCAGGCGTTATCGGCTTAACAAAGACCGTTGCAAGAGAATTTGCATCAAGGGATATTACATGCAATGCTGTTGCCCCGGGTTTTATAGAAACCTTAATGACTCAGGCACTGTCTGAAAAGGTAAGGGAAGAACTTGCAAAACAAATACCAATGGGAAAACTCGGCGCGCCAGAAGATGTTGCGAATGCAGTCTTATTTCTGGCTGGCAGCGGAGGCGATTATATAACAGGACAGGTTATAAATGTAAACGGCGGGATGTATATGTGAAATATACAGAGCGTCATAACTTCGCATACCTGTGTTGCTCCTCGGCTCGTCATTGCGGCGTAGCGAAAACTACGCCTCATTCCTCGCTTTCGTCGCGCCTTGGTCTGCTTTGTTCTGACACTCTGTATGCGGCTCTATTTATATCGTTATGTAAAAAAACTCAAAATGCAAAAGTCAAAAGTCAAAATTAAGGAATAAACAAGAAATGAACTTTGTCATTTGACATTTGTCAGAATATTATTATATTGTAACCAAAATTTTTAAATAACAGGAGGTGTTAATATGTCAGTAGAAAGCAAGGTTAAAAAGATTATTGTTGACCAATTAGGTGTAAGCGAGGAGGAGGTAAATTCAAAGGCATCATTTGTTGAAGACCTCGGCGCAGACTCGCTTGATACAGTAGAGATGGTTATGGCATTTGAAGAGGAATTCAACATAGAGATACCAGATGAGGATGCTGAAAAGATAAAGACTGTTCAGGACGCAGTTGACTATATAAGCAAAAAAGCAAAGGCGTGATGGGTTGCAAGGTAGCCGCACCCTTTATGGGTGCGCAGATACGCAGGCATAAAGCCTGCGGCTACCAGAGACTTTGATTTTGGAGGTTTTTTGAAAAGACGCGTTGTTGTAACAGGATTGGGTATTATTAGCCCTCTTGGCACAGGTCTTGATAAGGCATGGAATGCTGCAATACAGGGCAAATCCGGCATAAGAAAGATTACAAGATTTGACGCCTCAAACTTTCCTGTCAAAATAGCAGGCGAGGTTCCTGATTTTATTCCTGAGGAATTTATAGAGAAAAAAGAGATTAAAAAGATGGATACCTTTATCCATTATGCGCTGGCAGCAAGCATTATGGCTGCAAAAGATGCAGGGCTAGAGGTTACATCCAGTAACGCTGAAAGGGTTGGGGTTTATATAGGTTCAGGCATTGGCGGTCTTCAAGCCATTGAGCATTGGCACGATGTGCTAAAGGAAAAGGGACCTGACAGGGTTACGCCTTTCTTTATTCCAATGGTTCTTATAAATCTAGCCTCTGGTCAGGTTTCTATAGAACTTGGGGCAAAAGGCCCAAACAGCTGCGCAGTAACAGCATGCGCCACAGGCACACACTCCATAGGCGATGCATCCAATATCATAAAAAACGGCGACGCAGATGTTATGATTGCAGGAGGCGCTGAGTCTGTCATAACGCCGCTGTGCATCGCAGGTTTTAATGCAATGAAGGCTCTTTCAACAAATAATGAGCCTCAAAAGGCAAGCAAACCATTTGATAAAAACAGGGACGGTTTTGTTGTTGCAGAAGGCGCAGGCGTGCTTGTTCTTGAAGAAATGGAATTGGCTAAAAAAAGAGGCGCAAAGATATATGCAGAGATTATAGGTTATGGAATGAACTCAGATGCCTTTCATATGACTACGCCTTCGCCTGAAGGAGAGGGCGCTGCAAGGTGTATGGCAGCGAGCCTAAAATCTGCCGGCATAAATCCTCAAGATGTTGATTATATAAATGCCCACGGCACATCTACATATTACAATGACCTTTATGAGACAATGGCTGTAAAAAATATTTTTAAAGACCATGCAAGAAAACTTGCAATAAGTTCTACAAAGTCCATGACAGGGCATCTTCTGGGCGCAGCAGGCGGGGTAGAGGCTGTGTTTACAGCGCTTTCAATATATAACAACATAATGCCGCCTACTATAAATTATGAAACACCAGACCCTGAATGCGACCTAGATTATGTCCCAAACAAGGCAAGGGAAAAGAAGATAAATATTGCCATGTCTAATTCCTTTGGTTTTGGCGGAACAAATGCAACATTGGTATTTAAAAAGTTCATGTGATTACACAGATTTTAGAAAATACGATTGCACAGATTAGATAAACCAAGCCTTATCTGTGTAATCTGCTTTTATAATCTGCGTAATCAATCAATAAGGAGTTATTGATTGAAAAAAATCGCCCTTGCCAGCGACCACGGCGGCATAGAATTAAAAGGAGATTTAAAGATATTTTTAAAGGAGCGGGGATATGATGTCATTGACATGGGGACAAACGGCAATGAGTCAGTTGACTATCCTGACTACGGCATCCCTGCTGCGCAAAAGGTCTCAAATCACGAGATTGAAAAGGCAATACTTATCTGCGGAACAGGCATTGGCATGTCCATTGTCGCAAACAAATTTCC
>JACRNI010000175.1 GCA_016234925.1 Deltaproteobacteria bacterium
AGTTTATAAAGGGCATTATCTGCAAGAGGGTCTTTTTTCAATTCCCTGCAATAGATGATATAGCCGAGTGCAATGCCCGCAATAACGACAATTGTAGAGAGTCCTGCAACAAAGAAATTAAAGCCATGCTCTCCGTGTCCGTTATGCGCAGGGCTTGCTATGTATGTAGAAAAATTTGGCTCAATCCAAGGCAGTCCTGCAAAACCTGAAAAAACAGCAAAGACTGCAAGTATGATTAAAGGCACTGTCATTACAGGCGGCGATTCATGCGGATGACCGTGATACCTTTCGTTTCCAAAGAATGTTACAAACACAAGCCTTGTCATAAAAAATGCCGAAACAAATGCAACCAAGATGCCTATTGCAAAAAGGAAATAGTGTTCCGATGTAAATGCTGCTGTTAAAATTTCATCCTTGCTCCAAAATCCGCTGAACGGGAATACGCCTGCCATTGCAAGAGAGCCTAATAAAAATGTTGTGCCTGTTGTTTTAAGTTTCTTGAATGCGCCGCCCATCTCCCATATGTCCTGCGTGTGAAATGCGTGGATAACGCTGCCTGCTGCAAGGAATAAAAGCGCTTTAAAGAACGCATGCGTTGTCAGATAAAACATACCTGCTGTCATTCCGCCAACGCCCATTGCCATAACCATGTAGCCGAGCGATGACAAGGTTGAATATGCGACAACCCTTTTTATGTCATTCTGCGCAACTGCAATGACTGCCGCCATAAGCGCTGTGAACCCGCCGATGTATGCAACAACCTCCATCGCATCAGGAGAGAAATGATAGAGAAGCGCTGTCCTTGCCAAAAGATAAACGCCTGCGGCAACCATTGTAGCGGCATGGATAAGCGCTGAAACAGGCGTAGGGCCTTCCATTGCATCAGGGAGCCAGACATGAAGCGGAAACTGCGCAGACTTGCCGACAGCGCCGCAGAATATCAAGAGCGCGGCAAGATATAATGTTGAGTCTGGTATGCCGCCCTTTTCCAAAATGTGATTGATTTCTATAAAATTGAATGTGCCTGTTGCCTGAAATAAGACAAATATGCCGAGTATAAAGCCGAAGTCTCCAATCCTGTTTACTAAAAATGCCTTTTTAGCAGCATCTGACGCAGACGGCTTTTCAAAATAGTAGCCGATTAAAAGATACGATGAAAGTCCCACAAGTTCCCAGAATACAAATATCTGAATAAAATTATTTGCAAGCACAATGCCGAGCATTGAAAATATGAATAAAGACAGGCATGCAAAAAACCTTGAAAAGCCCGGCTCGCCGTGCATATAGCCCCTTGAATATATGTGTATCAAAGAGCCGACAAATGTAACAACAAAGAGCATTAGGATGCTTAACGGGTCAAGGAGCGTGCCCATCTCAATATGAAGTCCGGGGATGTTGAGCCATGCAAAACTCTGCTGAATCGGCTCCATGTGCGGATGCTCAAGCAGATTTAAAATTGACGGCGCAGATAGGATAAAGCAAAGGACAACCGCGCCTATTGAGATATAGGAAGACAAATCCTTCTGCTTCCTAGTAACAAAGGTAATTAAAACAGCAGATATTAAAGGTATGAATAGTATTAGCCAAGTTGTCATTTTAAACCCCTGACCCAAGTTGCCGCTCAAAAATGCCCAGATGCAAGGCGGAGCAAGGCTTCAAGCGAGGCATACTTTTGAGTATGTTGAGCGCAGAAGCCGAAGCGACAACGCCGCAGATGGGCGTTTTTCAGCGGCAACTATCTAGTGTTTCATTTCATTCAATTCTTCCACATAAACAGTCTTTCTCTGCCTGTAAACTGCAACAAGGATTGCAAGACCGACTGCAACCTCTGCTGCTGCGACTGTTATTGTGAATACAACAAAGAGCCTTCCTGTCATTGATTGAAGGAAATGCGAAAACGCAACAAGGCTTATGTTTATTGAGTTAAATATCAATTCAAGGGACATAAGCACAATTATAATATTTCTGCGGAGCAGCACGCCCGCAATGCCGATTGTGAATATTATAAAACTCAATATCAGATAATGTGATAATGGAATCAATTCCTCTCCTTCATAACCAGAACTATTGCGCCTATCAATGCAATCAATAAAAGCAGCGACACAACTTCAAACGGAAATACATATTTTGTATATAAAAGTTCTCCCATTACCTCTGTGTTTTTTGCCATTGCTGCTTCTGTGTATTTGCCGATTGGCGCATCAAGTTTTGCCTTTGCCAGTCCAAGCCCCATAACAAATACAAGCCCGATTATAATGATAATCGCTATTGGACTTTGATGATGCAGATGTTCGCCAAACCTCTCCTTGCCCAAATCAAGAACCATGACTGCAAAGAGGAATAGAACCATAACAGCGCCGACATAAACAAACACCTGAACAGCAGCAAGAAACGGCGAGCGGAGCAAGATAAAGATTGCTGCAACCTGTAAAAAGCAGACCATTAAAAATACGGCGCTGTGAACAGGGTTTCTAAGAGATATAACCGCTATCGCAGATGATACTGCAAATATTGCAAATATGTAAAAGAATATGAGTTCCATGTCGTTTTCACGAAATTGTAAAGTGAAAATTGTAAATTTTAAATTTTAAATTTCCAATCTTCAATTTGCAATTCGGCATTCGCAGAATGCCGTTTACCACCACCTCTTCTTTTTTGTCAAATCAGGTCTAACCCTTATACCTTCTTTTGTTCTTTCAAGCCTTGCCTTTATAACATAACCGCCTTCAAATTCCACTGGTATCTCTTGCGGCGCAAGGAGTCTTTGCTTATCTGCTTTGGCGCAGTCCAGAGAAAAACATGCAAGTTCATATTCCCTTCCCATTCTTATTGCAGTCGTGGGGCAGGCATCCTCGCAAAAACCGCAGAACATGCACCGGACAAGGTTGATTTCATAAATCTTTGCAATCCTGTCAGCAATGCCTATTCCGTTATTATCCTCCATTGGCACAACTGTTATGCACTTAGTGGGGCACGCCTTTGCGCATAGTTCGCAAGCAACGCATAGTTCCCTGCCCTGCGCATCCTTGTTTAATGTATGAAGCCCCCTGAACCTCTGATATGGCAGCCATTTCTCCTCATCAGGATAACGGATGGTAAAGGACTTTGACAGATTATATTTGAGCGTCAGGGAAAGCCCTTTGATGAGGTCAATAAAGAGTATCTTTTTTAGAAAGTCTGTCATAATTTTTAAAGGATTCAAGGGGTCAAGTAGCGTCGGGGTTTATCCCCGACGAATTCGTTGCCCATAAAGGGCAACGCTACCAGAACCCTGTCTATATCAAAAACAACCCTGTAATCAATATATTTACCAAAGACAGCGGCAGCAGTATCTTCCAGCCGATTGTCATTAACTGGTCATAACGGTATCTTGGGAATGTAAACCTTACCCACATAAAGAAATAAATAAATGCCGAAACCTTTATCACAAACCAGACTATGGGTGGTAGTATGGGCCCGCTCCATCCGCCAAAAAACAGCACCACAGCAAGCACGGACATCAATACCATTGCGACATATTCAGCAAGCATAAAGAATGAAAACCGCATTGAACTATATTCAACATGATAGCCTGCGGCTAACGTGCCTTCATCCTCTGATAAGTCAAATGGAATCCTGTTGATTTCTGCAAGTCCTGCGATAATGTAGATGATAAATCCCAGCGGCTGATAGCATATGTTCCAAGTCGTTGCCTTTTGCGAATTTACAATGTCAACAAGGCTTAAGGAGTTTGTTACCATAACAACGCCGATTGCCGCAAAAGAGAGCGCAAGTTCATAACTAATCATCTGCGCAGATGAACGGATGCTTCCAAAGAGCGCATATTTGCTGTTAGACGCCCATCCGCCGAGTATGAGACCATAAACGCCTATGCCTGCAACAGCCAATATATAAAGTATGCCGACATTCATGTCTGATATATACAGGGTTACTTCTTTTCCAAAGACAGTAATCTTGTCTCCAACAGGGACTGTTGCAAACGTCAAGAATATAGGAACTAATGAAATTATAGGCGCAAGTTTAAAGAGCCATTTGTCTGCCTTATCAGGGATAATGTCCTCTTTGAACATAAGTTTTATCATATCAGCGACAGGCTGCAATATGCCGTGCCAGCCGACCCTGAACGGACCAAGACGCAGTTGTATATGCCCTGCAACCTTTCTCTCAATCCATGTCAAAGGGATTGGCAAAGCAAACAAAAGGCTGCTTATAATAATAACCTTAATTATTATTAAGGCTAATTCTATGCATGTGTTTGTGTCCATAAGAGAATTAGGCTAAAAGGCTAATAGGTTAAGAGGTTAAAGGCTAATAGGCTAAGAGATTAAGAGGTTAAGAGATTAAAACCTCTTCACCTTTGAACCTCTTTACCTTTTTACCTTTCTACCTTTTCCTCCCCCACATATAATTTACCATCTCCATATACCTTGAGTTCATGCCCCTGACTATTACATGGATATGAAAGACAATGCTTCTCATCAATTTGTAAACCATCCTCGGCTGTTTATCCAATAGATTCTCAAAATCCGCCTTCTCAATTGTATAGACCTCTGTGTCAGCAATTGCAATTATTGTCGCGGAGCGGGGCCTGCCATCAAGAAAAGACATCTCTCCGAATATGTCTCCGTCTTTCATAAGTGTTAATGTTAAAAGTTCGTTGTCAGGCGCTGTCTTGCAAGCCTTAACCTCTCCCTTTTTAATGATATACATTGAGGTGCCGTCTTCGTTTTCCTTGAATATCGCATCACCGACCTTGTAATTTTTTTTATTTATTATAGGTGATATTGCCTTTAATTCATCCTCTGTTAAATCTGCAAAAAATGTTATGTCCCTTAAAGTCTTTGGATCAACCATGATGCACCTCCTTGTTTATGGTAGTCGCAGGCTTTAGCCTGCGTTCACGCAACCTAAAGGTTGCAACTACACCTGTTTCTCTATCTTTACCCTCGCTATGCCTTGCCCCTTTTTATAAAACTGATTTACTGAAACACTGTCAAAATTTTCAGGCATAAAAGCAACGCCCTTTTGTGAGCCTTTTACAACCCTTAATTTCAACACTGCCTCATATTCGCTGGATTTCACTTTTACATTTTCTTTGTCAGTTAAACCAAGTTCCTTTGCATCTTCTTCGCTTATCTCAACAAAAGGCTCTGCTAATAGTTTTATCAAGACATCATCATTCTGCGAAAGCCTTCCCGAATGGAAAAGATGATTGCCTGTAATTAAGAGGAATGGATATTCATCAAGATAAGGATTAGAGGAAGTGTCATTGCGAGGCGAAGCCGAAGCAATCTCACTTGCCCCCTGACCCTTGACCCTTGACCCCTGATTTTCTGCCCCGTGTCCCTTTACCAATGCCCCATTACCATCCAGTGCATCAAAGTTTATATCCTTATAACCCAATACTTCCTTTTTTATATCATCAAATACTTCCTTTGCTGATTTGTATGCAAAACCGCCGATGCTGCATAAAATATCTAAATCATCCTTTGAATTTCCAACAGGAGAAATAACCTTTCTAAGCCTCTGAACCCTTCCCTCCTGATTTGTAAATGTGCCGTCCTTTTCAGCATAACTTGCACCCGGAATAACTACATCCGCCGTCTTTGCTGTCTCTGTTAAGAATGTGTCTTGAACAACTTTAAACTTTATATTTGATAATGCATCTTTAGCAAATTTTGCGTCAGGATACATTGAAACAATGTCCTCGCCAAGAATATAGAGGCTGTCAATCTCTCCTTTTTTTGCTGCATCAAGGATTTCTCCGCAGTCCATGCCGTTTTCCTTGACCTTTTTTAGCCCCGGCAAAAACAAAGGATGAATGCCCATAGCCCTTGCCCCGCGCTGGTTGCACCTGTCAAATAGAGGCTGAATAATTATATTCTTGCCCGCCTTTTTTAACAAACCCTTCAATGCCACAATCTCTGCGACAACATTAGTTCCATTATCAAGCCTTAAAATATCAGCGCCCAAAAACATTGTTATATTTTTAGCATTCTTAAATTTCTCCCCAACTTGAGATATATCACCCACTACATTCCCATGAAAAACGCCTTTTTCAATAAAATCAGTAATGCCCTTTATAACCTCTCCTTCGGTTCCCGGTTTATATCTCAAAGAGATGTTTGCTGAACTATTGAGTTTGAACCGCCTCGGATGCGCAAGGATTAAGGTTTTTCTTCTGTCAACAGCAGTCTGCCTTATCAAATAATCAGTTATCGGGTTTTCATTTGATATTGCTGAGCCAATGACAAAGATTACCTCTGCTTTTAAGGCGTCAAATATTGAAATCCCGCCTGCTGCAAGATTTAAGACCTCTATTGCTGAAGATGTTACCCATTTGTTTGCAAATCTGGAGTCTAAATCAATATTATTTGTCTTAAATACATCTCTAATAAGTTTCTGGAATACAAATAACTCCTCATTTGTATGCCTTGCTGATGCAATTCCAGCAGTCTTTTTGCCTGCGCCAAACCTCTGCTTAATAAATGATATTGCCTCATCCCATGAAGATTCAACAAGTTTCCCGTTCTTTTTGAGCAAAGGCTTTTTAAGCCTTTTTTCACTCTGTATAAAATTATATCCGAACCTTCCCCTTGCGCAAAGCGTCTCTTTGTTTATGCCCGTAGTAATCTTTGATTTAACCCTTACAATTTCATTATTTCTTGCGCCGATTGTGAACTGACAGCCTGTTGCGCAATAAGGACATACTGTGTCAATCTCTTTTAAATCCCATGTCCTTGCCTTGTATCTATAAGGCAGGCTCATCCATGAACCAACAGGGCATACCTCTATGCAGTTTCCGCAGTGGTCGCAGTCAAGCGTAGAGTCCATAAAACTTGTTTCCATTATCTTTGCGCCCCTGCCTATAGAGCCAAGCGCTGTCCTGCCGACAACCTCATCGCAGATTCTTACGCATCTTTCGCAGTGGATGCAGCGGTTGTGATTTTTTATAATAACAGGGCTTAAGATTTTATCTTTATCATGGAATCGTCTCTTGCTTTCAGAAAATGGGCTGCGCCTCGGCCCTGATTTAAAGACAAAATCCTGAAGTTCGCACTCGCCGCCTTTATCGCATGTCGGGCAGTCAAGCGGATGGTTTGCAAGCAGGAATTCAAGCATTGACGCCCTTGCGGATTTCACGGTCTCGTTTTCAGTAAAAACCTCCATGCCGTGCATAACAGGCGTTACACAGGACGGCTGAAGTTTTTTCTGCCCGCCTATTTCAATAATGCACATTCTGCATGAGCCAAGCCTCGAAAGCCTTGCCTGATAGCAGAATGTCGGTATCTCAAACCCTGCCTGCCTCGCAGCGTCTAATATAAGCGTTCCGTCTTCTACAGTGATTTCTTTTCCGTTGATTTTTACAGTTGCCATAAAAAATATAGTTGTGAGTCCAGAGTTTGTAGCCGCAGGCTTTAGCCTGCGTTTAATCGCAACCTAAAGGTTGCGGCTACCACTAATTCATAATTCTTAATATTATCTAAACAATGCACCCTTTGTTTTTCACATGCTCCACAAATTCATCCCTGAAATTCTTTAATGCGCCGCGGAGAGCCATGACTGCGCCGTCTCCGAGGGGGCAGAATGTCCTGCCAAATATATTCCCGCAGAGTTTTTCTAAAAGTTCAACATCGCCTTCTTTGCCTTCACCCTTTTCTAATCTATGCAAAACCTTGTATGTCCAATCTATGCCTTCCCTGCACGGCGTGCATTTTCCGCATGATTCGTGCCTGAAAAACGCCATTGTCCTCATTGCAACCTTTACAATGCAGGCTGTTTCATCCATAACAATAATGCCGCCAGAACCAAGCATTGTGCCTTTTGCAGCAAGGCTGTCAAAGTCCATTGGAGTATCTAAATCCTTTTCAACAAGCATTGGCGCTGAAACACCGCCCGGAATAAACGCCTTGAGTTTTTTCCCATTTCTAATCCCGCCTGCATGATTATAAATAATCTCCCTTGCAGTTGTTCCCATTGGCAGTTCATACATGCCCGGCTTATTTACATGACCGCTTACGCCGAATAATTTTGGTCCCGGGCTTTTCTCAGGGCCAATGGATGAAAACCATTTTGGACCTTTATTTACAATATGTGATATGCAGGAAAGCGTCTCAACATTATTTATAACAGTCGGTTTTGCATAAAGCCCTGCAATCGCAGGAAACGGCGGTTTGATTCTTGGCCTTCCCCTCAAACCTTCTATTGATTCCAAAAGCGCTGTCTCCTCGCCGCAAATATATGCGCCAAAACCCCTGTGGATATGGATGTCGCAGTCAAAATTTGAACCCAAGATATTTTTGCCTAAATAGCCTTTTTCATATGCCTCTTTAATCGCCTGCTCAAGCCTTTTTGTGCCAAATGCAAATTCGCCCCTGATATAGATGTATGCTGTTTTTGCGCCGATTGCATAGCATGTTATAATCATGCCTTCAATGAGTTGATGCGGGTCTTTTTCAATTATAACCCTGTCCTTGAATGTCCCGGGCTCGCCCTCGTCAGCATTACAGCAAAGATATTTTGGTATTGTCGGGTCTTTTGGTATAAAACTCCATTTTAAGCCGGTAGAAAATCCAGCGCCCCCGCGGCCGCGAAGCCCTGAATCCTTAACCATCTGGATAACTCCATCAGGCTGCATTTTAAGCGCTGATGCAAGCGCCTGATACCCGTTGTTTTTTAGATAAACATCCACCTTGTGGGAATCAGGGGTGTTTATGTTTTTTAAGAGTATAGGTTCCATGTTAGGGTTCCAGGGTTCCAGGGTTCAAGGGTTCAAGGGTTGGTTTTTTACTAGACCCCTTGACCCCTAGAACCCTGGACCCCTTTATTTTAATCCTTTCAATATCTCCTCTATCTTTCCATCTGTAAGATTTTCGTAATAATCATCATTGATTTGCATCATCGGCGCTGTGCCGCATGAGCCGAGACACTCAACCTCTGACAATGTAAATTTTTTGTCTAAAGTTGTCTCGCCCTTTTTTATACCGAGCCTTCTTGATAAAAATTCAACAATATGCTCTGAGCCTAGAAGCGAGCATGAAACATTTGTGCAAACCTGTATATGATGTTTTCCAACAGGTTTCTTGTTATACATTGTATAAAAAGTGGCAACCTCATTGAGTTCGGGCGGCGGCATATCAAGCATATCAGCAACCTGAAGCAATGCATCCTCTGTTAAATATCCAGCCTCTTCCTGAACAATCCGCAGCGCATCCATCGCAGCAGATTGTTTGTTTGGATACTTTGTTAGAGCCTTTTTTATGTTTTCTATTGTGTTATCCGTAAGCATAGTTAGGGTTCAAGGGTTCAAGGGGTCAAGGGGTCAAGGGTTGGTTTTTTACTAGACCCCTTGACCCCTAGAACCCTTGAACCCTTTACTTATCCACCTCTCCAAAAACAGGGTCAAGACTTGAAACAACTGCAACAACATCAGCAAAATATTGATTCCTGCACATTGTGTCAACAGCCTGCAGATTTACAAATGACGGCACCCTTAATTTCAACCTAAATGGTTTTTCAGTCCCGTCGCTTACAATATAAACGCCGAGTTCGCCCTTTGGCGACTCAATGCTTGAATAAACCTCGCCCTTTGGAACCTTAAAGCCTGATGAAACAAGTTTAAAATGGTGGATGAGCGCCTCCATATTTGTTTCAATATCTTTTCTTTTTGGAGGCACGATTTCAGGCGCATCTGCGCAGAAATCTCCGTCTGGCATCTGTGTCAATGCCTGCTCAATAATCCTTGCAGACTGCCTCATCTCATTGACTCTAACCATATACCTGTCAAAGCAGTCACCGTTCTCGCCTGTTGGAATATCAAAATCAATTCTATCGTAAACTAAATACGGCTCGTCTTTTCTAATGTCCCATTTAACCCCGCTTCCCCTTAAATTCGGCCCGCTGAGTCCAAGGCTTATCGCATCATCTGCTGATATTACACCGACATTTTTATTTCTCTTTAGCCAAATCCTGTTTTCTGTCAACAACTGCTCATAGTCATTTATCCTGCTTGGAAATAATTTTACAAACTCCAAACACTTTTCCTTAAATTCGGGCGTAACATCCTTTCTAACGCCGCCAATCCTCAAATAATTAAATGTCATCCTCGCGCCGCAGAGCATCTCAAACAAATCCAGAACCATCTCTCTTTCACGGAACGCATAAAGAAGAACGGTCATTGCACCGAGGTCAAGCCCCCATGCGCCGACAGATAATAAATGTCCTGCAATCCTTGAAAGTTCTGCTGCAACAACCCTTATGTATTTGCCTCTTTCAGGGATTTCAAGTTCTAAAAGTTTTTCAACTGCCTGAACATATGCAAGGTTGTTTGACATGCCAGCCATATAATCAAGCCTGTCTGTGTAAGGCACAAACTGAAAATACAAAAGATTTTCAGCAATCTTTTCAGTGCCTCTGTGCAGATAGCCAATGTCAGGCGTTGCCTTTAAAATCCTCTCACCCTGCATATCAAGCACAAGGTGCAGAACCCCATGCGCAGACGGGTGCTGAGGCCCCATGCTAAGCGTGATTTCTTTGGTTGCGACTATGTCTTCCTGATTTGTCATAGTTGTTAGTTGGTAGCCGCAGGCTTTATGCCTGCGAATATAACGCAACCCTAAAGGTTGCGGCTACTTTTTTTCTTCCCCAAACGGATTATACTGGTCTTTATATCCTCTTAATGGATAATCCTTTCTCAAAGGAAAACCATCCCAATCATCCGGCATATAAATCCTTTTTAGATTTGGATGATTTTCAAATACAATCCCGAACATATCATAAACCTCCCTCTCTGCCCAGTCAGCAGATTTCCAGATTGATGCAACAGAAGGGACTTTTTCATTTTCCTCAACCTTTATCTTTAGCCTTATTCTGTGTTTTTTGGGGATTGAATAAAAATGATAAACAACCTCAAATCTTGGTTTTTGCGGAAAATAATCAACACCAACAACATCTACAAGAAAATTAAACTGCATCTCAGGGTCATCCTTTAAAAATTTGCAGATTTGCAAAAGGCTGTCCTTTTTTATGATATGCGCCACCTCATTCTTGAAGGTAAACGTTTCAATAATAGAGGTAGAAATTTTTTCTTTTAGATTTTTTATTAAGATTGAGTCTTGTAGGTTTTCAGTCATATTGACACTTTTCTCTTATAAATGATTTATCAAATACTCTGCATCTTCAATTAGTATCTTTACTGCATTTTCTTTTATGTGCTTATCCTTTTGTGCGTTCACTTCGTTTATAAAGGCATTTAACTGGTTTTCTGCAGTTTGTTTTTTCCCTTTGTTTATTGCTTTTTCAGCGGCATTCAGTTTAGCAATAAGGCTTTGCTCAATGCCTGCATTGGTTATCAGTCCAAGGTTATACGCAATATTAACATCGTTTTTAGCATCAGATATGGTTACGACCTTTTCTACCTTTGGGGTGATGTTTGGATCAGAACTATAGGTCATCTGGAATTTGGAGGTGATGCCTTTATCGGTGACGCCTCTTATTTCAAAACTTGGTAACCCTTCACCAGCAATCTCACGGTAAATTGAGATGTCTAGAGAAAACATCATTAAACTACTTCCTATCACTTCTATAGTATAAGTGCCATTTATTGGTGGAAATATGGCCTCAACACTATATTGATCATCTATCGCAGTAGTACCATAACCTCCAGAAAATTCATTATACTTTTGATTGTTTCTTGGATCCTTGCCAAGTCTTCGTCCAGCAGGATCCGTAATAATATATTTTACAGTCGTCTTGCTCAGAAAACTACCGTCACTACCTTCTGCTGTTGAATTTATCTGTATACCCGCCTCTGCAAAAACCAGTTGTGAATGTGCAAGAAACATCATAGATATAAAAAAGGCTGTTATTAATTCTCTAATTTTATCAGTCATTGGCAACCTCCCTTCTGGTTTTTATAAACACGAATATTATATATATCACCATACTTTGACAACTGCTTAAGATCTTTATTTGCTATGTCGGGATCATTTACCGTATAATCACTGCTACTTTTCCCTGTTACAACAACCCAATGACCATTACCAGTCCTAGGATTAATTACCTGCACTATTGCAGGCATACATTTTCCAAGATATTCATCCATGAGAGATTTTTGCACTATTTCTCCTTCTTCCATATCACCATGATGAGAAGGATTGTCTACATATTTTATTTGCCATCCGGTAATAACATTAGGGGCATACCATTTAACACGGCCTTTTTTATCATAACCCGTTATGTCTTTAATAAATATATCATTCAACTTATCGGGCGTATTTGAAGTTGGGTATCCATACCTCTCCATCACCATTGCAACACTCGTCAACGCACACCCTTTATCCGAAATCGTATATTGTATTTCTGTTGAGAGAACATTCCCTTGTTCATCTTTTTCACACTGTTTAACTCCAGACTTCTTTTTAGTTTGAGAATTCATACTAACTGCACATATCCCATCAT
>JACRNI010000014.1 GCA_016234925.1 Deltaproteobacteria bacterium
TAAAAGAGGAAAATAAGGCAAAGGAAAAAAAGTAGCATGGAAAACGGCAGCGCAAATGTATTGATAGTTGACGACAACATCCAGAATATTGAACTTCTGGAGGCTATACTTTTATCAAGGGGTTACCATGTTCACAAGGCATACAATGGCGAGGATGCCTTAAAGATGGTTGATAAGATGCTGCCGCATATAATACTTTTGGATGTAATGATGCCCGGAATAGACGGGTATGAGGTCTGTAAAAGGATTAAACACGGCGAGAAAACAAGGTTTATCCCTGTTATAATGCTTACAGCGCTTAATGGGCTTGATGACAAGATAAAAGGCATTGAGGCAGGAGCAGATGACTTTCTTGCAAAACCCTTTCAAAAGCCCGAACTTATCGCAAGGGTAAAATCCCTTATCAAACTTAGAAACTTGATTGTTGAACTCGACAGCGCACAAAATGTTATATACAGTCTGGCGCTTGCATTAGACTTTAATGACCCTTACACGCATGGACATTCCCAAAGGGTTTCTGATATGTCTGCAAGGCTTGCTGAATTTATGGGTTTGTCTCAAAATGAGCAGCAGATAATAAGACACGCAGGGGTTCTGCATGATATTGGCAAGATAGCAACTGATAAAAAGGTGCTGCACAAACCTGCGTCGCTGGATAAAATAGAATATAATCATGTAAAAGAGCATCCTGTTATAGGCGAAAAGATATGCAGTCCGTTGAATTTTGCCAAGCCTGTGCTTCCCATAATCAGATGGCATCACGAACATTTTAACGGAAGCGGCTATCCTGACGGTTTGGCAGGTTCTAATATACCTCTCGGCGCAAGGATTTTATCTGTTGTTGATGTCTATGACGCGCTTACATCTGCCCGGCCTTACAGGCAGGGATTATTGCCGGACAAGGCTCTGGAGATTATAAATACTGAGGCATGCAAAGGCTACTGGGATGCAAATGTAGTTAAGCCCTTCATTGATATGCTTAAAACAGACAGCGCTTCTTCTAATGCTTGAGCCTGAATTAAAACATTTCAGGACAAGTTTTCACAACTGCATTTCTTAATTACATCCTTTCTTTTCATCTGTTCTATAAATTGAAATAAATCTTACATGCCGTTCAAAATTGACCAAAACCAACACTTATGCTAAATATTGGGCTATGAAAAAAGATTATATTGTGAAAGAAATTGAAAGGCTGCGGGAAGAGACAAATTTTCATAATTACCGCTATTATGTCTTGGACAGCCCTGTAATCTCTGACGCAGAATACGATAAACTTTTGAGGCAACTTGAGAGATTAGAGGCAGAACATCCTGATTTAATCACACCTGATTCACCTACCCAAAGGATTGGCGCAAAGCCATTAGAGGCATTTGGAACAATAACCCATACAATACCAATGCTTTCATTAAATAATGCCTTTAGCATAGAAGAGGCAAAGGAGTTTGATGACCGAGTAAAAAGACTTTTGAAGATAACTGATATTGAATATGTTGCAGAGCCTAAGATAGACGGACTTGCAGTGGAACTCGCATATGAAGACGGCAGATTTATTGCAGGTTCTACAAGAGGCGATGGATATATTGGCGAGGATGTAACGCAGAATTTAAAGACAATAAAGAGTATTCCGATGAGATTGCTAATCCCCCCTGTCCCCCCTTTAAAAAAGGGGGGAACATCTTATCTCCCCCTTTGTCAAAGGGGGATTAAGGGGGATTTATTCCCAATCCCTTCCCGTCTTGAAGTCCGCGGCGAGGTTTTTCTCTCCCTCAAGGCATTTGAAAAAATTAACAAGGAAAGGGAAAAAAGCAACGAGCCTCTTTTTGCAAACCCGAGAAATGCTGCCGCTGGTTCTCTCAGGCAGTTAGATTCCAGAATAACAGCATTAAGACCTTTGGATATATTCTGCTATGGTGTCGGCGCAGTAGAAGGTATTAAATTCAAAACACACTGGGAAACACTTGAGGCTCTAAAAACCTTGCATATGAACTTGATGGCATTGTTATAAAGGTCAACAGCCTTGAACTTCAAGAGAGGCTTGGGGCTATAACAAGAAGCCCAAGATGGGCGCTTGCGTATAAATTCAAGCCGAAGCAGGAGACAACAAGGATAAAAAGCATAGAGATTGGTGTTGGAAGGACAGGCGCATTAACGCCTGTTGCTGTTATGGAGCCTGTAGAGGTTGGAGGAGTTACAATTGAGAGGGCAACGCTTCACAATCAGGATGAGATAGACAGAAAGGATGTAAGAGTTGGAGACACAGTTGTTGTAGAAAGGGCAGGGGATGTAATACCAGAGGTTGTAATGGTTATAAAAGAGAAACGGACTGGAAAGGAAAAGGTTTTTAAAATTCCTGAAAAATGCCCTCTTTGCAATTCAAGGGTTGAAAGGATTGGCGCAATAAATTTTTGCACAGGCGGGCTTTCATGTCCTGCGCAGGTTAAAGAAACAATAAAGCACTTTGCGTCAAAGAGGGCAATGGATATTGAAGGTTTAGGGGATAAGCACATTGAGCAGTTTGTTGACGATAGTCTTATAAAGGATGTGGCGGATTTATATTATCTGAAGAAAGAAGATTTATTAAAACTTGAGAGATGGGCTGAAAAATCCGCAGAGAATTTGATTGATGCAGTTGAAAATAGCAAAACGCCTACGCTTCAAAGGCTTATATATGCGCTTGGCATAAGGCAGGTTGGGGAAAGAATGGCGCATGTTCTTGCAGAGGAGTTTAAAAGCATTGATGCGATTATGAAGGCAGATAAAGAGAGTTTGCTGTCAATACATGACATAGGGCCAGAAACAGCAGAGAGTATCTTTGATTTTTTTCAAGAGCCGCACAATATAAAGGTTATTGAAAAACTTAAAAAGGCAGGGATTGTATTTCCGCAAATGGAGGAGATTAAAGGCAAGTTATCAGGCAAGACTTTTCTATTTACTGGCGCGCTTGAATCATTTTCAAGGGATGCGGCAAAGGAACTTGTGGAAAGACTCGGCGGCAAGGCAGCATCCAGCATAAGCAAAGATATTGATTATATGGTTGTAGGCAAAGAGCCGGGTTCAAAATATGATAAGGCGCTAAAACTGGGTCTGAAGATATTGGATGAGGATGAATTTAAAAGGGTGGTAATGTAGAAAAAACGCATCGTGTTACTTGCCTGTTTTTAACCCCGGCTTTTCATCCGCAATCCCTTTTCTAAAACTGCCGACATCGCCAAGTCCGAGCAGGTTAAATGTTATCATAAAAATCTTTTCTTCCAGTCTTTCTGTATAAGTGGATGCAAAGCCCCAGCACTGCTTGCGATAATCAAGCCCGTATTCTGTCTCTATAGTTTTGTTATCTTTATACGAATGTCTAATTCTGTAGGTCAAATCAATAGATTCTGTTGTCTTAATCCTTGCCCATGCATCCAGATATTCTATATCATTCCTGATATAGCGGTGTGCTGCATATAAACTATCACCCCTCCTGTCGCTTATCCCAATAGATGTATCATACCTTTCAAGCCAGTTGTCGTATACATCATACTGCCCCCTTGCAGTCAAATTTATCCATTGAAATGGCTTTAATATCGCCTCTGCAGTAATATCTGAAAATGGCTTTCTCTTATCAGTGGTTGATATAATATCCCTCTTTGCCTCATTTAAGTCATAACTCTGGCGTATGTCAAGATATACAAGGTCTCTTGTGTATGTATTTTTATCCTCAAGGAATTTCCCTGTTAGGATTGTATTTATAGAGTATGCAATAGTGTTGCTTTTTCCTATCCTATCAACGCCGTCAAAGGAAGGCAAATCAGACTGGTCATCGTCAGGTATGTATGTATATGTAATCTTTGGTCTTATGGTGTGTTTTAGCTTTTGAAATCCGTCTTCCTCATCCTCAAACGAAAAAATCCTCACGATTGTTGTTGTAAGGTCAGCCCCTGTGTCGTATATATTTCTGTTGTATTCATTTTCTACAATATCATTATCAACCCACCACCTTGTGTTTCTATAGGCAATAAATGGCGTGAATTCAAAATATCCACCGGGTCTTAAAGGGAATGAAATCCTTGGATGTATATCCAGCCTTTCTCCTGTAGTTCCAATCTTCCTTTGAAACTCTACAAATGATGATTCAAGGGAAAAGTAAAATGGTGTTTTAAGTATCTGCTGGCTTGTGCCTGTAAATGTTATTTCAGGCAGTCTCTGGAGCGTATCTTCGTCCTTGACACTCATAAGATTGTCAAAATAGCGGAATTGGGCAACAAGATTGAATTTCTCCCATGACTTACTTAAAGAAACGTTTGTCTCAAGGCTTTCCAGAGACCTGTCAAACTGATATTTCTGAAAATCGGTAAAATACTCGCTTGCATATGCCTTTTTTTTCTCTTCAGAAAGACTTTTGCCAAAATCAATAAAATACTCGTCATCGCTTACCTTGTTTATATCTGCCTTTAAATTGGTATTATATGGAAGGACAGTCTCGTGTTTGAATTTGAAAATCCACCTATTGTCAGATGCTGTTTCGGGACGAGATAGATTCTTGATACTTTTTCTGAACTCCCTTACCCTGTCTATATCATCCTCTTTAAATTGGTAAACATATGCCTCTCCTTTGGTCTCACTGCTTAATATATAACGGTATTCAGCGCCCTTTCCAAGCCCCCTGTTTGTCTCTACATCAAGATAGAATGTAGCATCTGTGTTGTCGGATATTGCCCAGAAAAATGCGTTATCCATCTTAAATCCCCTGAGTTCAGAAAATCCAAACCCGGGGAATAAAAATCCTGTTTGCCTTTCCCTTTTTACAGGGAATGAAATAAAAGGAGAATAGAGTATGGGCACATCTTTTATATGGAAAAATGCATTCCATGCTGTAAGAAATTCTCCGACTGTAACATCCGCCTCATTTGCAGAGAATTTCCATGCAGGGGATTCGCCTTCCTTGCAGTCGCAGGTGGTAAATTCACCTTTTTTAATGTCATAGGTTTCTTTATCTGTTTTTCTTATCTCATCGCCGCTGACATAAACATTTTCCTTTTTATAAAATAATCTGCCGTTTTTAACTGTCCCTGCTTTTGTGTCTATCTCCAGTTCCAGTCTGTCCCCCTTTAATGTATTGCCGCCTTCATCAATCATCTCTACATTGTCTTCTGCTGTTGCAATGCTGCTTAACATATCAATATCCATCTTGTCTGATATTATTACAGAGTCGCCTTGCGTAACAATGACATTGCCCTCTGCGTGATATGCATCGGTTTCTTTATCATATGTTATAATATCAGCATCTATATAGACAGGAAGTTCAGAAGACGTAGAAACTTGAACCGCGTCTTCAGAAAATGAAATAGATGGGATGCAAAGGAATAGAAAAATGAAAAGCAGGTATATTTTTTTTATTGGCATAGGCATCTTTAACTGGCTGTGAAAATTAACATATTAAATATAACCTTACAAGAGGGAAATTTGTACCATGAGCAGTCCTGCCTGTAAATACAAAAAATACAAAAAATCCCTTGACATCCGTCTTTTCTAGGCTAGAATTGAGATAAATCCCAAATAAAAGGAGGTGGATTTTTAGATTTTATGCGTCAAAAATAATCTATTTTTTCAGGAGGTGTAAAATGCTTAAAAAACAGATTTTAACAGGAGGCAGGCGCTTTATTGTTCTCTTATTTCTTTTCCTTCTCTACACTCCTGCTCATTCAGAGGTTCAATAATGTAAATCTATTGATTACAATAAACCAACCATTGCCGCAGGAGGAGGATATACCGTTGGACTCAAGGATGATGGCACAGTTGTGGCGACAGGGTATAATGCGTGGGGTCAGACAGATGTCTCTTCTTGGACAAATATAAGACAGCCGAATTGTCTTGAACCTTTTACTACTATAGACTATCTTAACCAGACCGCAACAAACATCCAGAATGCCGCATATATCGGCTCTGGAAAACAGCAGAATGCACTTTTGGATAAAATAAACACTGCCATCTCTGCTGTGCAGGCAACTCCCCCTGATAATGAACTTGCTATACTTGCTTTGAATGACTTTTATAAAATTATATGCAATATGAAGAAACAGGGCAAGATTGATGAGAATACTTATAATACACTCTACAATGACTATGTTAATATACTGAAAAGCATTGGACAGACGCCAAAACAGCCGTGTTGAGTGAACTCAATCTTCAAAATCCCCCATCCCCCCCTTTTAATAAAGGGTGGATTTCCCCAATGATGTTGTGCTATTAGTAGAAACTGTTATCTCTTTTGCAGCGCCTCTTGCAGATTTTCGCATCCCGATTCACTCCCCAAATCACAAGCCTTTTGAAAATCAGAAATTGCCTTATTTATATTTCCCTTAATGGAATAGGCAAGCCCACGACCGCTGTAGGCATTGGCATAATCTGATTTTAAGGCAATAGCCTTGTTAAAATCCTCAATCGCCCTGTCATGCTGACCTTTCTTACCATAGGCAAGCCCACGATTGTAGTAGGCTTTGGCATAATTCGGGTCTAATGCAATAACCTTGTTAAAATCCTCAA
>JACRNI010000176.1 GCA_016234925.1 Deltaproteobacteria bacterium
CATACTCGCCGAGCGGTTTGCCTGCCTTTTTAAGTTTTGCAAGCAGGTTTTGCACGCTCTCATCAACTAAAGACCAGCCTTTATCCGAAAGAGACGATTTGCTGATTTTAAAAGAATTATTATTTACATAATCTGCAAGGCTGCTGAATTTAAGCGTCTTTATCTGCGCTGCGTTGAATTTAGGCAGGGATGAACCCTTGCCTATGCGGATGATGCACGGATATGTAGTCGCTCCTTCAAATACAGGCAGGTCTCCAAAGTCTGTGATTTCTTGTATCCGCTGCTCTTTTAGCCAGCGGCGGAGCGGCTCTCCGTAGTTTGCCCGCATCCATTTGTTTGAAACGATATAGCTGAAAAAACCTCCGGTTTTAAGCATGGATACACCTTTTTCAACAAAGTAGGCATAAAGGTCTGCCGCGCCGTGATAGACTTTATAATGCTGCTCAAAATATTCCTTGAAATCGCCGAGCATTTCCTGCCTTACATACGGCGGATTACCTATCACAACATCGAATCCGCCATTTCCCATTACCTCACCAAACCCCACTGTCTTTGAATTCCAGTCAAAGGGGTTGATGCGGGATTTTGTCTCGTCGTCATTCCCGTGCAAACGGGAATCCAGTCCTTTTGTTTTTCTCTGGATTCCTGCCTCCGCAGGAATGACGGCGGAAAGAGAGTATTGAGTGTTATCAAAAAAGTCATACCCAATCAAACTGTTGCCGCATTTGATGTTGCTGTTGAGAGATGGCAAAAGCTGCTGCTTCTTCGGCAGTAAACTCCTTTCCCCTTCCAGAGCCTTGAGATATAAACTCATCATGGTAATTTCAACTGCCTGCGCATCAAGGTCAACGCCGAAGATGTTGTTCTTTAAAATTCTTGCCTTTGTGCGCAGAGGCAGGGACAAATCTTCAGGGCTTACTTTCTGATAAAAATCAAAGGTAATGGTCTGCGCCTCTTTCGGATGTTTTCGGTAGTATTCAAGGTGATAATCAAGAAGATACTGGTATGCGCCGAGAAGAAACGAGCCTGAACCGCAGGCAGGGTCGAGGATTTTGATTTTTTCAATCTGTTTTGGCGTCTTGCCTTCGATGAGTTTGCCGACCGTGTTTTTTACGATGTAGTCAACAATATATTTCGGCGTGTAATAAACGCCGCCTGCCTTTCTTACCTCCGGTTTTTCCTCAACCTTTACCCTCTGCGGCGTTACTCTGATTGTGCTTCCGAGATACCGCTCATAGATGCTGCCAAGGAGTTCCACGCCGATAACATCAAAGCGGTATCTGCATTTTGGAAAATAGAGGTTCTCAATTATGTCTGCAAGGAGATTGGAATCTATATCTATTGTTTCGCAGGCATGGGGCTTGAATATGTCGCCGTTTAGGTCTGAATTTACTTCCGAGAAAAGGTCTTTGAGATGGGTGAGGATGGGCTTTCTCTTTCCTTCGTGCCTCCATACCTCAACAATCTCCTGAAGTTCGCGTGGGTCTCTGATTTTTCTGTCTTCAGCAATGCGGATGAAGATGATTCTATCAAGGAGTTTTTGAACAACATCGTTTAAAAGTCTGACATCAAATCCCCCCTCACCCGACCCCCACCCCGACCCTCCCCCGTAAAGGGGGAGGGGGTGAGGGGCAAGGGGAGAGGGAAAATTTCTTTTGTGGATGTCTTTTGCAAGTTCCTCTCTCCACTGCGTCATGTCTTCAAGAAATGCCCTGTCAACAGGGATGCGGAGCCGTTTGCTCTTAACATCCCGCGGCAGCAGTCTTTCAAGAGAGCCTTTTTCAACCTCTTCTTTTGAAAGAAGCCAAAGCTTGTCTATGTTTTTAAGATAGTCTGCATATTTGAAATCAAAGATGAGTCCTTCGTTGGGATATTTGGGATTAGGTTTTAAAGAGGCGTCAAAGAGTTTGAATTCTTCAAAGTCGGTGAGTATTACAAAATATACCTCTTTGGTTGACCACGCATAGGTCTTTGCCTGAAGAATATGATTTGTGTTGTCCAGCGCAACGAAGGGCGGCTTTGCCTCAATAAAGAATTTGGTTGCGCCGTCTATGCGGAAATTGTAGTCGGGCCTGCCTGTGGTCTCTCCTTTTTCAAGGACAACTTCTCTGTCAAATGGGGAGAGACTCTTTTTATTTTCAATGTCCCAGCCGAGGGCTTCAAACATGGGATTGATGAAATCCTGCCTGACCTGCGCTTCAAGATAGTCTTTGGAAAGGTAGTGATGTTTGTCCTTTTCAAATTTACTGATTAGGGAAAGGAGTTTTTCTTTAAAGGTTTCTTTGGTCAAAGATGAAATCTCCTCTATTTGAAATCACAATTTAACTAAAACCCAAACTCATCCTGCGGGTTTTGTTTTTTTTACGATTAGGTTATTTTAAAACCTCTACTTTCAACCTTATAGAAAGTTCGTCCAACTGCCCCTTATCTACAGGGCTTGGCGCATCTGTCATAAGGCAAGTTCCTTTCTGGGTTTTTGGAAATGCTATAACATCTCTTATGGACGGTTCATTGCAGATGATTGCGCATAGCCTGTCAAGACCAAATGCAATGCCGCCGTGGGGCGGCGTTCCGAATTCAAGGGCATCTAATAAAAATCCGAATTTTAGTTTTGCCTCATCCTTGGATATGCCGAGTTTGTCAAATATCATTGACTGAATATCCTGCCTGTGAATCCTTATGCTTCCACCGCCAATCTCAGAGCCGTTCAATACCAAATCATACGCCTTTGCCCTAACTTCAAGGGGTTTTGTGTCAAGTTTAGAAATGTCTTCATCAGCAGGCGCTGTGAACGGGTGATGGACTGCAACAAACCTTTTTTCAGTTTCATCATATTCAAGAAGCGGAAAATCTGTTACCCATACAAAGTTGAATGTGTCTTTTGGGATGAGATTTAATCTTTGCGCTAGGTTTAATCTTACCCTTCCAAGCGCTGTGTTTGCGATTTTTGGCGCATCAGCAACAAAAAGGAGGAGGTCGCCGACGCCAGCATCTGCAATCTTTGCAATGCTGTCTTTTTCTGCATCTGTCAGGAATTTTGCAATAGGCGACTGCCATCCGTCTTTTGTAATCTTTACCCATGCAAGACCCTTTGCGCCAAATGTATTTGCAAATTCTGTAAGTTCATCTAATTCTTTTCTGGAAAATTCAGCGCAATTTTTTGCATTGATTGCCTTTATAATGCCGCCTTTGCCTGCAGCATCTTTAAAGACCTTGAAACCAGAGTCCTTCACAATATCTGTAACATCTTTTAACTCAAGCCCGAATCTCACATCAGGACTGTCAAGACCGAATCTATTAACAGCATCTTGATATGCAAGTCTCGGAAACGGCAGAGCAAGTTTTTTATCCGCAGCATTGGCAAATATTTCTGCAATCAATTTTTCCATAATATCCATTACATCATCTTTATCAACAAAACTCATCTCAGCGTCTATCTGCGTAAATTCAGGCTGTCTGTCTGCGCGCAAATCCTCGTCTCTGAAACACCTGACAATCTGAAAATATCTGTCAAAGCCCGATACCATTAAAATTTGTTTGAACAATTGGGGCGACTGCGGCAGGGCGTAGAAATTGCCCGGATTTAATCTGCTCGGAACAAGAAAATCCCTTGCGCCTTCAGGCGTTGATTTCGTAAGCATTGGTGTTTCTATTTCAATAAAACCTTTATCACATAGAAAATCCCGCACAACCTTGCATATTCTATGCCGCAGGATGATATTCTTCTGCAATGCAGGTCTTCTTAAATCAAGGTAGCGGTATTTCAGCCTCACGCTTTCGTTTGCATCAATATCGTCTTCAATAAGAAAGGGGAGGGGAGCGGCATCATTTAATATCTTTAGTTCTTTGACAATTATCTCAATCTCGCCTGTTTTTAAATTGAGGTTTTCAGTACCTGCAGGTCTTTTTGAAACACTGCCTTTTACAGCAATGACAAACTCGCTTCTTATGTGGTGCGCCTTTTCATGGGTTTGTTTATCATTAGCAGGATTAAATACAATCTGAACTAGACCTGTCCTATCCCGCAAATCAATGAATATCAAGCCTCCGTGGTCGCGCCTGCGCTGAACCCATCCCATGAGTGTTATATCTTTTCCAATTTGGGATGCAGTTATGTCTCCGCAATAATTTGTCCTTTTCCAGTTTCCAAGATGTTCTGTTATATGTTCTGGCAATTTTATCCCCCTTTGCAGCCTGCCGATTTATCGGCATCTTTAGTTTTTGCAAAGATAGCATATTGCCCAAGTATTTTCAAAATCAATTTTAAATAATAAAAAACTTGACGCGTATTTAAGAATTGGGGTATAAATAAAAAAAGATTGACACATCAAAAAAGTAAAGCAATTAAAGGCAAAGGTTAAATGGAATGTAGTCCAAATTGATTTTACAATGGGGATTTTAAATGGCATATTTCCTGCAATTCAATTCAATTCAATTCAATTCAATTCAATTCAATTCAATAAATCTCTGTTAATAGTAGTTTTATAAAAATCCTTTTTTGCATAAAGGTATTTAAACTTTTTTGACAATATATTAAAACAAGGAGGCAAGAATGTTAGGAAATATAAAGATTGGGATGAGGCTGAAGATTGGCTTCGGCGCGGTTTTACTAATTTTGCTTATAACAGGGCTCGTGGGCTATTGGGGTATCAACTCAGTTTCTGGAACAACTATAAAGATGCTTCAAGGCGATGCAAATATTGCAGAATACTCCGCTCGCGCAAGGGCAAATGTTCTTGCACTCAGGAGGTATGAAAAAGACATTTTCTTAAATATTGGGTCAAAGGAAAAGGAAGAAGAGTATGTAAAGAAATGGAAGGAGCAGAGCGAACATCTGTCAGCAAGGATTAGCGACATTGAAAAGGTTGTAGAACTTGAGAAAGACAAAGATTTGGTCGCATCAATGAAGAATAATTTGGCTGCCTATGATTCTGGTTTCAATAAGGTATACGGTATGATTAAGGAAGGACAGATAAAAACCCCTCAAGATGGAAATGCTGCTATTGGGGCATATAAGGAGCAGATACATAAAATGGAACAGACTGCAAAGGATTTTGCAGATGAAGGCAACAAACGGATGGATGCTGCCTTGCCAACAGTAAAGGCTATTACTAACCGCACAGTATCTATTATGGCAATACTTGTATTAGCCTCAATTATCATCAGTATAGCGATTAGCAGTATTATTACACGCAGCATTACTCAGCCATTGTATAAGGCAGTTGATGTTTCCGATTCCCTTGCCCAAGGCGACTTAACAGTTGATATAGAAGTGAACAGCAATGATGAAACTGGACATATGCTGTCTTCTATGAAAAAAATGACTGACAGTTTGAGGAATATTATGAGCAGTATCTCACAGTCATCAAACCATATTGCCTCCTCCTCCGAGCAGTTATCCGCCTCCTCCACCCAAATCGCAAAAGGCGCAGAAGCACAGACCCAGAAGGCAGCCCAAGTAGCAACAGCAGCAGAGCAGATGTCAGCAACAGTAATAGAAGTAGCAAAAAACGCATCA
>JACRNI010000015.1 GCA_016234925.1 Deltaproteobacteria bacterium
CAACCCTTCCTGCATACATAACCAAAACATCATCGGTTGTCTCTGCAACTATCCCTAAATCGTGCGTTATCAGCATCATTGACATGCCGAGTTTTTGCTGGAGTTCTTTTATGAGTTCAAGGATTTGAGCCTGAATTGTAACATCAAGGGCTGTTGTGGGTTCATCTGCGATTAAAAGATTTGGATTGCATGAAAGCGCCATTGCAATCATCACCCTCTGCCTCATGCCGCCGCTCAACTGATGCGGATAATCTCTTTTGCGTTTTTCAGGAGACGGAATTCCGACCAGTTTAAGCATATCAACAACCTTTGTTTCTGCATCTTTTTTCCCCGTGTTTTGATGGAGTATTATTGCCTCTCTAATCTGTTCGCCGATTGTAAAGACAGGATTAAGTGATGTCATAGGCTCCTGAAATATCATTCCAATCTCATTGCCCCTTATGTGCCGCATCTCTTCGTCTGAAAGTTTAAGAAGGTCTTTCTCTCTGACACTTTGACTCTCTGACTCTTTGACTCTATATAGAATCTCGCCCTTAACAATCTTTCCCGGATAAGGCACAAGCCTCATTATTGACAGCGCTGTTACACTCTTGCCGCATCCAGATTCGCCGACAATGCCGATGGTCTTACCCTTTTCAAGTTTAAATGAAATGCCTCTGACCGCCTTGAGTTCGCCGGCATCAGTAAAAAATGAGGTGTGGAGATTTTTGATTTCAAGCAGAGACATTTGCCATAATCCTTCTCGGGTATCTGTGATTAAGTAGTGCGAAACTTTAGTTTCGCTTTTGCGAGGCTAAAGCCTCGCACTACAAAGGCTACAAAGGCTTTATAAAATTCACGCATAATCTGTGATTAAGTAAGATTTAATCTCTTCATAAGTCTTAAGAGTTTCTTATCAACCCTTGCGCGCTTTGCAAGAGCAAGTAGTTTTTGAAGGTCATAATCTGCTTCCACTAAAATATTAGATATGTCTGCTATGTCCTGAAAACTGCCTGCCCTTAACTTAAGGACTATCAAACCTTCTGGTTTCACTATCGGAAGAGAAATGCCCTTCATAAGTTCAATCTTAAAGGCATCTTCAACCACCTCTCCTTCCCACTTTCTTGAGACAAAAATAATATCAACAGGCACCCCTTCCTTTGAAACCGCTTTTATGCAGAATTTTATATCGTCTTCCGGGTCGCCTTTTTTAAGAACGCTTTCAAACCCTGATTTTATTAGGTTACTGAGAATACCTCTTTCTATGGCGGTTCTATCTGTTTTAGGCAACTCAACCAGTATATCTATATCCTTTGTTGCCCTCGGAGTTACCCATCCTCCGACAGCCAGACCTCCAATAATAGCATATGCCTCTATATCTGGAGCAGCATCCAGTATTTTAATTATCTTTTTAAGCGTTTTTTCCATATGAGATTTTCGGAAAGGCTAATTGTCTCTTTAATCCCATCAGCCACTGTTTTGGGTGTGATAGATTTTAAAACATGCGCTGCCCGAACCTCTCTTCTTTTTCGAGAGATTTCATCGTAAATATCCATAACCTCATCAAATTTTAAAACCTTATGCTTTTTCATCCCACCCGCCTATTATCCCTAAAATCCACCGAAACATTGTATGGGTTTGATTTATCAAACCCGCTTATTCGGGTGTCATAAATGCCACCCCTACAATTTTTAATCATACCTGATAGATTGACAAACTACAATATTTCAATAATCCTTTTGCCTATTTCCATTTTTCCATGCTTTGTAACAGCGGAAAAAAGTATAAATTCTTCCGTATGTATAACATCTTTTATTGCCTTAATATGCCTTGGAAGATTATTGCGTGAAACCTTGTCAATCTTTGTGATGACAGGAATAATCGGAATCCCAATATCAGCCAGCCATTCAAATACCATGATGTCTTCTTTGCTGGGCTTATGCCGCACATCAAGGATGATTAGAACCGCCTTTATATTTTCCCTTGCCTCAAAATATCCTTCAATCATTTGTTTCCATGATTTTTTCTCATGCCTTGAAACCCTTGCAAAACCATAGCCTGGCAGGTCAACAATGTAAAACTCGTTATTTATTCTGTAAAAATTTATTTGCCTTGTCTTGCCGGGGATAGAACTCGTCTTTGCAAGCGCCTTTCTGTTTGTGATTATATTTATTAGGGATGATTTTCCGACATTACTCCTGCCGACAAGCGCTATGTCAGGAAGGTTATCTTCTGGAAAGTGCGAAGGCAGTACTGCGCTTAAAATAAATTCAGCAGATGTAATCCTCATAATTAGCAGATGATGCCTACAATTTCTTCATAGGTCGTAATGCCTTCCAGCATCTTTCTTACAGCAGATTCCCTGAGCGTTGACATGCCTTCGGATTTTGCCATATCCTGAAAAGCAGAAAGCGGGACATTTTCTTTCAAATTAGCCTTTATCTTATCGCTTACATCCATAACCTCAAACACGCCTGTCCTGCCTTTATATCCTGTGCCTCGGCAGTCAGTGCATCCTTCGCCATAACTAACCTTATAGCCATTTTCTCTTGGCTTCAAACCAAGAAACTCCATTTCTGCCTTTGTCAAAACCCTTTCCCTTGCGCAGTTCGGGCATATCTTTCTAACAAGCCTTTGCGCAATAACTCCGATAACCGTTGATGATATTAAAAACGCAGGTATGCCTAAATCCAGAAGCCTCGTGATTGCAGACGGCGAATCATTCGTATGGAGCGTTGACAAAACAAGGTGTCCTGTGAGCGCTGCCTGAACAGCATTCTCCGCTGTTTCTTTATCCCTAATTTCGCCGACCATTATAATGTCAGGGTCCTGCCTGAGTATCGTCCTTATGCTGTTTGCAAATGTAATCCCGATATTCGGCTGGACACCCACCTGATTAAACTCTTCCATTACCATTTCTATCGGGTCTTCGATTGTTATAATATTTATCTCAGGGGATGATAAAAGTTTTAGTGTTGAATAAAGCGTTGTTGTCTTGCCGCTGCCTGTGGGGCCTGTTATAAGTATTATGCCGTTTGGCCGCGATATGAATGAACTGTAGAGTTGATACTCCCTTGGATAGAATCCAATGGCATCCAGTTCTTGAAAAAGGATTTCGGGGTCAAATATCCTGATTACAACCTTTTCTCCAAATGCAACAGGCATTGTTGAAATCCTGAGTTCGACCTCTTTGCCTTTGTAATTTGTCTTGATTCTGCCGTCCTGAGGCCTCCTCTTTTCAGCAATATCCATCCTTGAAAGCATCTTGATTCTTGAAATAATTGCAGGATGAACCTGTTTCGGAATATTGTGAATATAATGAAGCACGCCGTCTATCCTAAGTCTTACAGATGAATATTCCCTCTTCGGCTCTATGTGTATGTCGCTTGCCCTCTGGTCAAATGCGTACTGCAATAGATACTCGACAGCATTCACAATATGCTGGTCAGTGGCCTCAATTTCTCTTGGACCTTTTAATCGGACATACTGCTCAAGATTGCCTATATCAATATTAGGCATCATCTCCTTTTGCGCCGCAATCACAGATGAATGAAAACCGTAAAATTCCCTCACAATCTTTAGTATGTCGCTTTTTGAAGAAAGCACGATTTTAATATCAACCTTTTTTGTCTTTTGAAAACTCTCTATTGCCTCAAGATTAAACGGGTCTGCGACTGCAAGCGTTAAAGTTGTTCCATCCGTCTCAACAGGCACAACAAGGTGTTTTTGCGCAAATGCGCGCGGTATATGGGATGTGACAACATCCAGATTGAGTTTAAGCGGGTCTAATTTTTTGTAAGGGATGTTGACTTCTTCAGCAAGGGCTTGGGTTATTCTATCCTCGGTAAGTATTTTGCCGCCCGAAGCCGGGATCTCAATATTGAAAGACATTATAACATCAACAGGCGAAACTGTTTCAGGATGGGCATAGCGGAAACCCTTTCTATAAAACGAGCCTTCAAGCATCTTCTGAAGCCTTGCCGTCTGGCTGGCTGCCTTGACAATGATTTCAGAATGCCTCTCTTTTGAAATCAGATTTATTCTCAGGAGAAGATTTAAAAGGAATTCAATTGTAAGCGATGTCTTTTCAGTCGGCATTGTTTTCTGTGGATAATAAACACAGCGTCATAAGTAGATACGCATACAGAGCGTCAGAACAAAGCAGACCGAGACGCGGGGCACCCACGCCAAGCGGCGTGGGTCGGGCAAGGAGTGCGGCGCACTTTTAGTGTGCGCCGCAACGACAAGCCGAGGAGCAACGAAGGTATGCAAAGTTATGACGCTCTGTATATCAAAAAAGTTCTATCTCAATAATATCATCCGCCTTTGGTATACTGTAAATATCCTCTTTTTTCATTGACAGTTCCTCTATCTTATGCTGCACCCCTCTAAACCCGGGGTCAATCTCTGCAACTGATTTAAATACCCCTAATGCCTCGTGGAAGTCGCCGGACATCTCATATGCAGAGGCAAGTTCATACATTAACCCCTTTCTTTCCGCTTGGGAATGCCCATGAACCTTTAAGCCTTTAAGAAAATAATTGATTGCATCGCTATACTCGCTCTTTGCAATGCAGTTTAAACCAAGCCTTGCATAACAGTCAAACTCAAGATTTGCATCCTTTATCGCTATTTTAAATTCACGGATTGCATCGTCATAAAGCCCCATCTCCATATACGCTATGCCGAGATTATAGTGGGTTTCGCTGTCCTCTTGGCTCAACTGTTTTTCAACGCCTTTTTTAAATTCTGTAAATGTTTCTTCTCCTGTCTTGCCTTCTGACGGCGCCCATGATTCTGTTAAAAAGTCTAGAGATTCCTCTAATCCAAGTTCTTTGGAAAGGTCAACAAACTCTTCTCCAGACGGTTTAATCTCTTCAACTGTTGCCTCTGATATTGCTTCAGGTTCTTCTTTTTTCTCTTCTGCAACTTCTGAAACTCCAACAACCTCTAAAGGTTTTTCCTCTTCTCTTAATTCCTCCACTTCTTCTATTAAAGGTATTTCTTCAACAACCTTATATTCTTCAGCAGGCGCTGCTTCTTCTATTATCTCAGGAATAGAAATCAGAGGCTCTTCTGGTTTTGCCTCTTCTCCCCGATTAAGACCTTCGGGGACAAGTTTAATTTCCTCTGCTTCGGCTTCAATCTCTTTGGCAGCGCTGGGTTCAGTTCCAGCCTCAACAGACGGAAATTCTATCAATGGTTTCTCTTCCTCTTTTGCCTCCTCAAACTCAATAACTATTTCCTCTTCCAATGGAACTTCAGCAGCAGGCGCGCTAATCTCTGGTTTTTCCTCCACAGCAATCTCTGCCTCTATTGCTGCTTCTGCCTCCACAATCGGTGGAGTAGAAATAACCTCTGCTGCTGCAATTCCTAAAGCAGCCCCTAAAGCATCTTGCGACTCTTTATCTTCTGGAAAGACCTCAAGTATCTTGCCATATATATCATTCCTCTTATCCAGCAGTCCCTTTTCATTATATACGGCTGCCGCTTCCTTGAACATCTGCATAAATCTTGCATCTTCACCCTTTTGTCTGTACACAAATGCAAGACCTTCCAGCACCATCGTCTCTTTTGGGTCAGATTCATATAGATTGCTTAATACCTTTTCTGCCTTCTCAATATTTCTATCTGCAATCATCTTTTTAACTGCTCTATCATACTCTTCATATGCCTCTTTCCTGTGACCTCTTTTATGCCAGATGTCAGCAAGTTTAAGTCTTGTCCCAATATTATTCGGGTCCATCTCAAGCATTTTTTTAAGGATGTCAAGCACATCGTCTGACTTATTTTTCTTTTCAAAAAAACTGACCAGAAAACTGTATTCAGCCATTGCATCCGCAATAAGCCTGTGCTTTCCGTAGAGTTCAGCAAGTTTAAAGTGCACATCTGTTATGGTTTCATCAAGTTTCAGCACCTGCTTATAAACAGCAATTGCCTTTAGATAAAATCCCTTCTGGCTGTATATCTTCGCAACCTCTCCATACTCCTTAATTGCATCCTCTTTTTTATTCAATTTTACATAAAGGTCTCCGAGCCTGAGACGTTGAGTTACATCCTGCGGGTCTCTTTCAACAACCTTTTTATATTCCAAGGCAGCCTTATCAAGATACCCCCTCTGGAGATACTTCTGTGCGCGATCTAATATTGTAGATTTATCTTCTGCCATACTATAGTCCCGTGCTGCAAGAACCGAGTTTCAAGTCTTTACTTGCAACTTGCAGCCTGCAACAATCATCTTTATATTTATCTTCTATCAATCTATGCTTTAAATCTGTTTCAAAACTTGTCAACTCACCAGATATAAGTTTAATAGACAACCCGTGTTCAAATCTTTTTAAAATAGATTTTATAAGCGCATCTTTATCTATATCAACATAAGAACTCAAACCATCAATACTGTGGTTTTTGCCAAAGACAGATGAAAACATTCCCCTGTTTACATCCATAATAATCGAGCCATGCTGTAGAAATGCCCTTTTCAGCCTCTTTTGTGCGCTGCCAACAATCTTCTTGCCATTTATCAGTATCTCATATCTTGAAACAGATTTAAAGCACGAGAACTCCTGATTTTTGAGTCTTGAGTCTTGAGCCTTGGGTCTTGAGTCTTCTATAAACGCATCTATTCCCAAATCTTTAATAGCGGCAGCCATACAATCGCTTATAATCCTATATGCGCCAACAATGCCCTTTTCAAAAAGCGCCGCATCATCGCTTGCAATAGCATATGTTAATTCCATGTCATGAAGAACTGCCCTGCCCCCTGTAATCCTTCTGACAATAGGGATTCCTAAAGCATCGCAGTTTTCCTTATAAGCCCCAATCTTCTGAAAACAACCGAGAGACAATGTGGGCTGACTCCAGCCATAAAATCTTACTGTTGATGTGCTTAAACTATTCTCGCAGGCAATGAGCATGGACTCATCAATTGCCATATTTTCCTGACCACCGGCAGGGTCGTCTAATATTAACCGCCATTCTTGCATTTGAAAATATTTTCCCACAATTTTGACTTTTGAATTTTGAATTTTAACTTTTTATATCACGCATACCTGCTTAAAAAATTTATATCCACATTGCCTTCAATAAAATCATGGTCATTCATTATCTTTTTGTGGAGCGGGATATTTGTCTTAATGCCTTCCACAACAAATTCATCCAATGCCCTTTTCATGCGGTTTATCGCCTCTAACCGGGTATCGCCATAAACAATAAGTTTGGCAATAAGCGAATCATAATGGGGAGGCACGGTATAGTCGCAGTACAATGCCGAATCTATCCTGACGCCTGGGCCACCCGGAATATTAAGCCTTGTAATTCTGCCCGGCGAAGGCGCAAATGTATCAGGGTCTTCCGCATTTATCCTGCACTCTATTGAATGTCCTTTAATCGTTATATGCTTTTGTTTAAACCTTATTCTCTCGCCTGCTGCAACCTTTATCTGCTCCTTTATAATATCTATGCCTGTAACAAACTCTGTAACAGGATGTTCAACCTGAACCCTTGTGTTCATCTCCATAAAATAAAACCGCTTATTCTTATCCAGAAGAAATTCTACAGTCCCAACATTTGTATAACCAATAAACTTTGCAACCCTTACTGCTGCATCGCCCATTGCATTTCTTAATTTTTCATCAAGCACAGGCGAAGGAGATTCCTCAAGTATCTTCTGATGCCTTCTCTGGATTGAACAATCTCTTTCGCCC
>JACRNI010000173.1 GCA_016234925.1 Deltaproteobacteria bacterium
CTTTGGCTCAAATCTTGCGTTTGTCCCGAAAAGTGGCAATTATATTTTTGGCAACCGCATTTTTCGGGTTATTGCAAATTCCTTTCAATTGCGTTAGATTATAAAAATGGAGAGGCTTGAAGATATTTTTGAAAGGGTTGCGTCTTACAATGCCGCGGCAGACCTTGAAATCATAAAAAAGGCTTATATATTTTCCGCAAAGGTTCATCAGGGACAGGTTCGGGTATCCGGCGAGCCGTATCTAAATCATCCAATAGAAGTCGCATCAATCCTTACACATCTTAAATTAGACCCTTTGACCATTGCAACGGGTCTTCTCCACGATACCATAGAAGACACCCACACAACCCTTGACAAGATAAATGAGGTTTTCGGCAATGAGGTCGCTGACCTTGTTGACGGCGTTACAAAAATCAGCAAGATTACATTTGACAGCAAAGAGGAACGGCAGGCAGAAAACTTTAGAAAAATGATAATTGCCATGTCAAAGGACATCAGGATAATACTGATAAAACTTGCTGACAGGCTGCACAATATGCGGACTCTTGAGGCATTGCCTTCTGACAAACAAATTAAAATCGCAAGAGAAACCCTTGATATATATGCGCCTCTGGCAAATCGTCTTGGAATCGGCTGGATAAAGAGTGAGTTGGAGGATTTGTCTTTTAAATACTTAATTTCAGATAAATACAAAGATCTGGATGAAAGGCTGACAAAGAAAAAGGCTGAGCGGGAAAGATATATACAAGAGGTAAAAGATATACTTGAAAAGAGGATTAAAGAGCATGGTTTGGATGCAGAGGTTACAGGCAGGCCCAAACATCTATACAGCATTTATAAAAAAATGGAATCGCAGGGCATTGATTTTGAACATATCTATGACATCATAGCATTCAGGATAATTGTAGGCTCTGTAAAGGAATGTTATGAAACACTGGGCATGATACATTCCCTCTGGAAGCCCATCCCCGGCAGATTTAAAGACTTTATTGCCATACCGAAACCAAACATGTACCAATCGCTTCATACAACTGTAATAGGCCCGCATGGGGACAGGATAGAAATCCAGATTAGAACGCATGAGATGCACAAGGTCGCTGAGGACGGCATTGCATCACATTGGCGGTATAAAGAAGGAAAATCCATCCCTGAAAAAGATGACAAAAGATTTGCATGGTTAAGACAATTATTGGAATGGCAAAAGGAATTAAAAGACCCTGCCGAATTTATGGAAACTGTCAAGATTGACTTGTTTCCCGACGAGGTCTTTGTATTTACGCCAAAAGGCGATGTCAAGGAATTTCCTAGAGGCGCTACGCCGATAGATTTTGCATACAATATTCATACAGATGTGGGGCATAGATGCACAGCGGCAAAGGTTAACGGCAAGATTGTGCCGCTTCGTTATGTTTTAAGAAACGGCGATGTGGTGGATATTATTACATCCTCAAATCATAATCCAAGCAAGGATTGGCTGAATTTTGTCAAGACATCAAGCGCAAAGGCAAAAATCAGGCAGTGGGTCAAGACAGAGGAAAGGGAAAAGAGCATTGAACTTGGCAAAGAAATCTGTGAAAAGGAATTTAAAAGGCATGAACTTGATTTTAATAAGGTGTTAAAATCAGGCGAACTTGAAAATATCGCAAAAAAAGAATTTAATATGCAAGGCGAACTTAACCTTCTGGCAGGCATTGGTTACGGCAAGATTTCTGTGCATCAGGTGCTTGCTAAAATCCTGCCCCCTGAAAAATTAAAGATAGAACAAGAAAAAGAACTTTCACGGTTTCAAAAGGTTCTGCAGCGGATTAGAAAGCCCTCAAGGGAAGCAGTTATTGTTAAAGGGATAGATAATATTATGGTAAGGTTTGCAAAATGCTGCAATCCCTTGCACGGCGATAAGATTATTGGTTTTGTGAGCAGAGGCAGAGGTGTTGCAATACATGCTGTTGCCTGTGAAAATGCCCTGAACATAGACGCAGAGAGAAAGATTGATGTTGAGTGGGACAAGGAAATTAAAACCAGCCGCCCGGCAAAGATAACGGTTGTATGCAATGACAGCAAGGGGCTGCTTGTTGCAATGAGTTCAGCGATAACATCAAAAGAGGCAAATATCTCAAGCGCTGATATCCGCACCACACCTGATAAAAAGGCAATATGCACATTTGAGGTTCAAGTAAATGACCTTGACCATCTTAAAAGCATAATAAAATCGCTTCAAAAGGTAAAGAATGTTATAAAGGTAGAAAGGGTGATGTAGTAAAGACAGGCAATAGGTATTAGGAGAAAAATATTTTATGAAGGAAATCATCAAAACCAATAATGCGCCAGAGGCAATCGGGCCATATTCGCAAGGCATAATTGCCAATGGCTTTATATTTCTATCAGGCCAGATTCCTATAGACCCAATGACAGGAGATGTCTTAAAGGGAACTATTGCAGAACAGACAAGGCTTGTATTAACAAACATAAAAGCCATTCTTGAGGCAGCAGGCTTAAATTTTAATAATGTTGTAAAGACAACAGTTTATCTCACAGATATAGATAAATTTGCAGAAATGAATCAAGTTTATGGGGAGTTTTTTAAGCCCCCTTATCCAGCAAGGGCTGCTGTAGAGGTGAGCAGATTGCCAAAAGGAGTGGATATTGAAATAGATGCGGTTGCAGTAACAAACAGGGATTAGCGATTAGGGTTTAGGGATTAGTAAAAAACTAACCCCTAACTGCTAAATCCTAATCCCTGTTTTTATGCTGCCTTTGTTATGTTTCCAGACCTTATGCACCTTGTGCATACATTCATCTTTTTGCTCTGACCATTATGCACAACCTTTACGCTTTGCAGGTTTGGGTTCCATCTCTTTTTTGTTTTGTTGTTTGCGTGGCTTACATTGTGTCCAAAAACAGGACCTTTGCCGCATATTTCACAGACCATTGCCATAATTTATTCGCCTCCTTAAAAAATGAAAATAAATATTTAACATGCTATTATAAAATTTGCAAGGAAATTTTGTGATGGCACTGATAATAAGTGCTTCACACCTTATGCCATATATGAAAAAAAGGATTATATATTCAATATTGTTTGGCGCCTTAATTTTAATTGGGTATCTATTTTTTTTATTTGTAAATGATATGACCGATTATAGAGACGAAGAACTAGAATCCGATGCAATAGTTGTATTAACAGGCGGCATGGGCAGGGTAGAGGAAGGGGCTTTGCTGTTGTTAAATGGAAGGGCTCATCATCTAATTCTTTCTGGTGTAAACAAAGAATCTGATTTGAGAGCAATACTTTTCAAAACAAGGTTGAATGTTGACGCATCAAAGGCAATACTTGAAAGCAATTCAACAAACACATATGAAAATGCAGTTGAGGCGGCAAAGATAATAAGACATAAAAATTTTAAAAAAATTATCCTTGTTACATCCCAATATCATATGAAAAGGGCATTTTATACATTTAGAAAGATTATTCCATCGGATGTAAAGATATATGTCCACCCTGTAGCAAGCCCAAATTTTAATGAAAACAATTGGTATAAGGCGCCAAACAGCATTGGCATTATTGCATTTGAGTTTGTAAAATTTTACTGGTACAGGGTGTGGATTTAAAGGCGGACATTTTGTTTTTGTATCCCTTGACATAAAAACTGCATTTGATATTATTTCTCCTGATGAAAATTGTTGCTATTATCCCTGCAAGATATGCATCAACCAGACTCAAAGGAAAGGCTCTTGTTGATATCGCAGGCAGACCCATGATTCAGCATGTTTATGAGAGGACAAAGAAGGCTGGACTTATAAATGATGTTATAGTAGCGACAGATGATAAAACTATTTTTGATGCGGTCAAAGGTTTTAACGGCAAGGCTGCAATGACATCCAGTGAACACAAGACAGGCACGGACAGGATTGCAGAGGCTGCAAATAATATTGATGCAGATATAATTGTCAATGTTCAAGGCGATGAGCCGCTTATTGAACCTGAGATGATAGACGAGGCAATAAAACCGTTGATGAGAGATGCCGCAATTCCAATTTGCACATTAAAAACAAAGATTCAAGATGAAAAAGAGATTCTTAACCCAAATATTGTAAAGGTTGTGACTGATAAAAACGGCTTTGCCCTTTATTTTTCAAGACTGCCGATACCGTATGTTAGAAGCGAGGAGTCAAGGGGTCAAGGGGTCAAGGGGTCAAGTAAAGAAATAATTCCACCACTGGAACCCTTGAACCCTAGAATCCTAGAACCCTTGCATTACAAGCACATTGGTCTTTACGTTTACAGAAAAGATTTCCTGCTTAAATTTGCTAAAATGAAACCAACACTTTTAGAAGAGGCGGAAAAACTTGAGCAGTTGAGGGCATTGGAAAACGGCTATAAAATCAAGGTTGTTGAAACAAGATATAATTCAATAGGTGTTGATACAGAAGAGGATTTGGAGAGGGTGAGGGGGATTTTCCAAGGTGGCTAGCACCATAGAAAATGATAAGGATTGATAAAAGATATGACGTTTTTATCCATGCAACCATTAAAGCAACCCAACGCCGTATAGACAAAGGAAATTTATGCAGTTAGAAGAATTTGTAAAAAAGTTTAAAGAACTTAAAGCCAAAGGATTTGTGCCGTCAACAAGAAAAGGGCCGACAGGGATTGGACATACTTTAGAAACATATTTGGGGCTTACAGAAAATAACATCGCCTTGCCTGATTTGCATAAAATAGAATTGAAAGCCCACAGAGCAAAAGGCAATAATTTAATTACACTTTTCACATTCAACAGGAAAGTTTGGAAAATGCCGCCATTGAAGGCAGTAAAAAAATATGGAAGTTTAGATAAAGACGGCAGAATTGGTCTTTATTACACGATGTCATTGAAGCCCAATAGCGCAGGCTTATTTTTAGAAGTTCAGGATACAGAAATTTCGGTCAGGCATATTTTCGGACAGGTTGTAGCAACTTGGCAATTGCAAACATTAGCCGATAGATTCATGCAAAAAATGCCCGCATTACTTTTTGTTTCTGCTTTTACAGAAGAACGAGATGGAAAAGAGTATTTTCATTTTTATAGGGCTCAACTAATGAAAGAGACTTCTACTGAACTTTTGGCAGACCAATTCAGAGCAGAAAATATTTTGGTTGATTTGAGACTACATGATAAAGGCACAATGGCAAGAAATCACGGAACAGGATTTAGAACCTATGAAGAAAAGCTACCTTTTTTATTTAAAAGCATAACGGACTTATAGATATGTATAGGGTAATGAGAAATCCTAAATACGATTTTATCGGACAATCTTATGCCACCTCATACCCAAACCTGCATAAGTATCCCGCCACTATGATACCGCAAATAGGCATCGAGATTTTTAAAGAGTTGGGTATAAAAAAGGGTAAATTGCTTGACCCTTATTGCGGTTCAGGTTCTTCCTTCACCGTTGGACTTGACAGAGGACTGAATGAAATGCAGGGTTTTGACATAAATCCGTTGGCTGTCTTAATCTCACGAACAAAATTTACTAAAGTCAATTTAGAAAAAGTTAAATTATTAAAACAGAGATTAAGGAATGCAGTCTATGAATTTGTGAAAAAAGAAGAAAGTTTAAAATTGCTTGAACTTCCCAAATTCTACAACATTGATTTTTGGTTTTCAAAACAGGTTTTGCAAAACCTATCTGTATTAAAGCATTTTATAGATAAGATTAAAGAAAAAGATATAAAGAGGCTCTTTTTAGTGCCATTATCTGAAAGTGTGAGAGAATGTTCTTATACAAGAAATCATGAATTTAAATTGTATAGAATAAAGAGCGAGGAAATTTTAAATTTCAACCCTGATGTTTTTGGAGTTTATTTTGACAAATTAAACAAGACAATTGGTATTTATGAAAGTTATTATTTCCCAAAATTAACTGACGCTAAAATCCAAATTGATTACAGTAAATTTCCAAAATGCGAGAATTACTTTGATATTATATTGACAAGCCCGCCTTATGGAGACAGCAAAACTACTGTTGCATATGGGCAATTTTCAATGTTCTCAAACGAAATATTAGGAATAAAATATGCACGGCAAATTGATCATCTTTTAATGGGTGGAAAACTTGTTAAGGAAAAATACAATAACGGTTTGATTGTTGATTATATAGACAAAATTGCAAAGCAGTCAATAAAACGTTCATTAGAGGTTTCCTCATTCTACTATGATTTGGAAAGTTCAATTAAAGATGTGGCAAGGAGTGTTAGGAAAGGTGGAAAATCAATTTATGTGGTAGGAAACCGCAGGGTAAAAGATGTTCAATTGCCGACAGACCAATTCATTGCAGAAAAATTTGAACAAAACGGATTTAAGCATATTTTGACCTATGAAAGGTTATTGGGAAATAAAGCAATGCCGTCTAAAAATTCTCCGTCAAATAAAGTGGGTGTTAGAAAAGGAACAATGACGCAAGAGTATATTGTAGTTTGTGAAAAAGTTAAAGACTAATAGTAAATTTTAATAAGATTATTTATTGAGTAATCAAATCTGTCATGGCAGAAACCAAAAAACATATTAAAACAAAATTCATCTTTGTAACAGGCGGGGTCGTGTCATCGCTTGGCAAAGGGCTTGCATCCGCATCAATTGGCGCGCTCCTTGAAAGCAGAGGACTGACAATAACCCTGCAGAAACTTGACCCGTATATAAATGTTGACCCCGGCACAATGAGCCCTTTCCAGCACGGCGAGGTGTTTGTTACAGATGACGGCGCAGAGACTGATCTGGATTTGGGTCATTATGAAAGATTCACATCCGCAAAACTCACAAAAAAGAATAATTTTACAACAGGACAGGTTTATGACTCTGTTATAGCAAAGGAGCGAAGGGGTGATTATCTGGGAGGCACTGTTCAGGTAATCCCGCATATAACTGATGAGATAAAATCCAATATTCTAAAGGTCGCTGACAATGTTGATGTTGTTATAATTGAGATAGGCGGGACTGTAGGCGATATTGAGAGCCTTCCGTTTTTAGAGGCAATAAGGCAGATGAGGTATGACATGGGAAAGGAAAATGTCTTGTATATACACCTGACGCTTGTTCCGTATATTGCGACAGCAGGCGAGGTCAAGACAAAGCCGACGCAGCACAGCGTAAAAGAACTCCGTGAAATCGGCATCCAGCCCGATATAATCCTGTGTAGGACAAACAAGGCGCTTTTACCGGAGATGAAGGCGAAGATTGCATTATTCTGCAATGTTGACAGGGATGCAGTCATAACTGCAAAGGATGTTGAATGTATATATGAGGTTCCTCTTACATTCCACAGCGAAGGGCTTGATGAGAAGATTGTAAAACTCTTGAATATCTGGACAAGGGCGCCAAAACTTGAGCAGTGGGAAGAGATTATAAGAAAGGCAAAGAATCCTAAAAAAAATGTGAATATAGGAATCATAGGAAAGTATGTTGACCTCCACGATTCTTATAAGAGCCTTCACGAGGCGCTTATTCACGGAGGCATTGCAAACAACTGCAAGACGAACCTGCACTATATAGACTCTGAAGAGATAGAAAAAAAAGGGGCGGCGCAGTGTATAAAAGGCCTATATATTGATGCTGTGCTTGTGCCCGGCGGTTTTGGAAGCAGGGGCATAGAGGGCAAGATTTTGGCTATTCAGCATGCAAGGGAAAAAAAGATTCCGTTTTTTGGCATATGCCTTGGGATGCAGGTTGCAGTAATTGAAATAGCAAGAAACCTCTGCGGTTTAAAGGATGCAAACTCCAGCGAATTTAACCCTGAAACTCCGCACCCTGTTATTGATATGATGCTTGAGCAAAGGGGGATTACATCAAAGGGCGGCACAATGAGGCTCGGCGCATATCCATGCAGTATAAAAAAAGACAGCCTTGCATTTAAGATATATGGAAAAACAGAAATCAGCGA
>JACRNI010000174.1 GCA_016234925.1 Deltaproteobacteria bacterium
GGCCGTTGGACTCAGTGGCAAGGATGGGGATCTCATAACAGCAAAGAAATTAAAGATAAAGGGTACAGATATGGGCATGGTCGGCGAGGTCAAGTCTATCAATCCCAATGTCATTGAAACACTGGATAAAAACAAATTCATACCTGTTATTGCGCCTGTCGGCGTTGGCGAGGATGGGGAAACATATAATATAAATGCAGACATAGTCGCAGGCAAAATCGCGGGCGCCTTAAAGGCAGAAAAACTTATTTTGCTGACAGATGTTGAAGGTGTTCTTGATAAAAATAAAAAACTCATATCAACTTTAAGCATAAAACAGGCAAAGGCGCTTATAAAAAAAGGCATTGCATCCGGCGGCATGATACCAAAACTCGAGTGTTGTCTTGATGCATTGAATGAAGGCGTGTCAAAGGCGCATATAATTGACGGAAGGGTTGAACACGCAGTCCTTCTGGAGATATTTACAACAGCAGGGATAGGGACAGAAATATATAAAAATTAAGGGTTCTAGGGTTTAGTAGCGTTGCCCTTTATGGGCAACGAATTCGTCGGGGATAAACCCCGACGCTACTTGACTTTTTGACCCCTTGAACCCCTGACCCCTTGAATCCTTTTAGGTAAATAATGAAAACCAAAAACCTCATAGAACTTTCAAATAAATATATTGCCAATACATACTCGCGTTTCCCGATTGTGATTGTAAGAGGAAGCGGCTGCAAGGTATGGGATATTGACGGCAAAGAGTATCTTGATTTTGTTGCAGGGCTTGCTGTATGCAATCTTGGACACTGCCATCCAAATGTTGTCCAGGCAATTCAGGAGCAGGCTGCTAAACTCATACATATCTCTAATCTCTATTATATTGAGCCGCAGGCAAGGCTTGCCGAACTCCTCTGCGGATATTCATTTGCCAATAAGGCATTCTTCTGCAATTCAGGCGCAGAGGCGAATGAGGCTGCAATAAAACTTGCAAGAAAATATTTTAAGGACAAAGGTGAATCGCGTTTTCAGATTATCACAATGGAGAAATCCTTTCACGGCAGAACAATGGCGACGCTTGCAGCAACAGGGCAGAAAAAAATTCAGATGGGTTTTGAACCATTGCTGGAAAAATTTATATATGTGCCTTTCAATGATGTGAATGCAGTTAAAAATTCTATTACTTCTCAAACCTGTGCAGTTATGGTTGAACCTATACAGGGCGAGGGCGGTGTTAATATCCCATCTGATAATTATCTTTTAGACCTAAAGGCGCTCTGCAAAGACAAGGGAATTCTTCTTATATTTGACGAGGTTCAGGTCGGCATGGGACGCACTGGAAAATTATTTGCGTATGAGAACTACGGCGTGAAGCCTGATATTATGACCCTTGCAAAAGGGCTTGCAGGCGGCGTTGCAATAGGCGCAATGCTGGCAACGGATGAGGTTGCAAAGAGTTTTGTTCCCGGCGCTCATGCCTCTACATTCGGCGGCAACCCGCTTGCCACAGCAGCAGGCATTGCAGCGATAAAAACAATCTGTGGAGAGAAGATTTTAGAAAACTGCGAAGGTATTGGCAGTTATATGCTGAATGAATTAAATAAATTTAAAAAGCAATACCCATTTATTAAAGAGGTTCGCGGCAAGGGCTTAATGATTGGAATGGAATTGGATATTGCAGGCGCGGATATTGTAAAAAAATGCCTTGAAAAGGGGCTTCTCATAAACTGCACAGCAGATAAAATCTTGAGATTTATACCGCCGCTTATTGTTACAAAGAGTGATGTTGACAGGTGCATCAATATATTGAAATCAGTTTTTGACAGCATGAACAATTTGGAGATATTTTGAAAAAAGACTTGCTTAAAATATCTGATTTGACAAAACATGATATTGATGAAATCTTTGAAAAGGCTCGTATTCTCAAAGAAAATCAGAAAAACGGCATACCCTATAAGCCTTTTATCGGCAAGACACTTGGACTTATATTTGAAAAGGCATCAACAAGGACACGGGTCTCATTTGAGGCAGCCATGTATCAACTCGGCGGCAATGCGATATTCATAAGCAGCAGAGACTCGCAAATGGGCAGAGGCGAGCCGATAAAGGATACAGCAAGGGTTTTGTCAAGGTATCTGGACGCTGTTGTTATAAGGACATTCGGGCATGATATTGTGGATGAGTTTTCAAAATATTCCAGCATCCCTGTTATAAACGGCTTGACAGATTTGCATCATCCGTGTCAGGTCTTGACAGATGTATTTACAATGCTGGAAAAGAAAGGCAATTATAAAGGCATTAAGGCTGCATGGATTGGCAATGGCAACAATATGGCAAACTCATGGATAGAGGCTGCAAGCATTTTAGGCTTTGATTTGTTTCTTGCCTGTCCAAAAGGTTATGAACCAGATAAAAAAATATTTGAACATGCAAAGAAACAGGCAAAATCAGATATTAAGGTTTTAAATGACCCGAAAGAAGCAGCCAATAATGCTGATGTCTTGAACACAGATGTCTGGGCGAGCATGGGACAGGAACAAGAAAGAGAAAAAAGAGTAAAAGATTTTAAAGGGTATCAGATAAATAAAGATATTTTGAAACTTGCAAAAAAAGACGCTGTTGTCATGCACTGCCTTCCAGCGCATAGAGGAGAAGAAATAACAGACGATGTTATGGAAGGAAGCCAATCAGTTATATTTGAGCAGGCAGAAAACAGGCTTCATGTTCAGAAGGCGATTTTGGAAAAACTGTTACAACAAATATAGGGTTCAAGGATTCGAGGGGTCAAGTGTTTTTCACTAGAATCCTAGACCCCTTTGCTTTTTTATAAGGAGGCTTAATGAATATCAATAAGGTTGTCCTTGCCTATTCAGGCGGGCTTGATACATCGGTTATAATCAAGTGGCTTGTTGAAAATTATGGATGCGATGTTATTGCATTTGCCGCTGATTTGGGGCAGGGTGAGGAACTTTCGCCATTAAGACAAAAGGCATTAAAAACAGGCGCAAAAAAGATTTATATAAAGGATTTGAAAGAAGAATTTGTAAGTGACTTTATATTTCCAATGCTTCGGGCTGGCGCTGTTTATGAAGGCAGATATTTGCTTGGGACATCTATTGCAAGACCGCTTATTGCAAAGGCGCAGATGGATATTGCAAAAAAGGAAAAGGCAGATGCGGTATCACACGGCTCAACAGGCAAAGGCAATGATCAGGTCCGGTTTGAACTTACTTATTACGCCATCAACCCGCATATAAAAGTCATTGCGCCTTGGCGTGAATGGAAAATGAAATCAAGGACTGATTTGATTGATTATGCAGAAAAACACAGCATACCTGTTACTGCGACAAAGGCAAAGCCTTACAGTTCAGACAGGAATCTTTTTCACATAAGTTTTGAAGGCGGCATACTTGAAGACCCTTGGGCTGAGCCGCCGGAGGATATGTTTGTTTTAACTTTATCGCCTGAAAAGGCATCCAACAAACCAAGATATGTTGAGATAGATTTTGAAAACGGCAATCCAGTTAAGGTTGACGGCAAGAGATTA
>JACRNI010000009.1 GCA_016234925.1 Deltaproteobacteria bacterium
AAATCCTGCACCTTCCCAAGAGCATCGCCTAAAAACATAGTTGCTTGTTTACATGCCTGCCCCTTAAATCCGTTTGCTTCAACTTGCGTAAGCCCTGTTTTTGTATTAAATGTTAAAACAATTTCCTTCATAAAAACCTCCTTATTTTATAACAATTTGCAAAAGCTGTATATTCCACTACCACAAATTTATATTTGAGTGTTCACCCTAATCTAACCTAATCTTTCTTTCGGTTTTCCCGTCATCAAGAATAAATACATTACCCCCTCCACCTCTATTTTCTGCCTGATTTGCTGGATGTTTACATTCACTGATATCCTGAATTTGTTGGTCTAGATAAGCTGCAGCCCGGAGGCTTTGCCGAAAATAATCCCTTATTCTTCTTTGTTTTAAAAATACAAATAATAAGCAACACGTTACAAATAAAATAATTAAAGCAGTTGCGTAAAAAGGAAATCCCTGAATTCCGGCCTCTAAAACTTTATCAGGGTCAAGAGATGTTTTAACGCTGCCTGAAGATGAGGAACTAAGGGGCAAGATAATAGTAGTAAAAATGTGTTCACGTAAAAAAAAGAGCACCCCCGAAAGCATGTATACAACGCCAGCCATGAGGTTACCTCTACGTACCATAATGCATGCATAACCCATCAATAAACAACCAAATGACTCGAAAATTGGGCTTTTCGAAAAGATAAGAAGAATATCCTGCCCCATATCAGCCTGTGCAGGCGAAGCAATAAACAGGAAAATAAGGGCAAAGGATATTTTAAGAAGATAGCGCATTGTCTTATAATTGTACAACCAATTGGGGGTAACCTTCATCTGATTGAGTTTCGTAATATTTGTACCCCTGCATTTGAGCCTCTTTTTTTGCCTTTTCAACCCCATAATACGCCTCCAGATTATGCAACTCAATAATATCCCCCCACTTCCCCCCATAATTATCATAAAACAAAGTATTGTCTTCCTTTAATATAGCGGGATATCTCCACCCAGGTAGAAATATACCGACCCCTTCTACCCTCCCGCTGAAAAGAGCAAAACTACCCTGTTTAAAGTCAATTTTCAGCCGTTTGCACGCCGTTTGCAATACATCTCTATCGCTAAAATTAACCTTAATATTCATTGTATGACTCATAGATGGGCATCCTCCGTTATATAAATTTTTAGTTGCTTATTTTGCGAACACCAGCACTGCTATCCCCTATATCAATAGACGCTTCAATTATATTTGCCATTCTTGCATTCTGCCGTGCCCATTCCCTTGCCCTATCTATAATATCCTTATTATAAACAGACATGGGCTTAATGTTTGCAAATGCTTCTTTCTCTCCTTCAAATAAAGTAGCTTTTACAAACTTTTCTATTTCCGCGCCGGTCCACCCTTCCATATTTGCAACTATCTTGTGAGATATGTCCGTGCCGTACCGCTTGTTCATAATTTTTAATATATCCTCTTTCTCTTTTTCAGAAGGAACATCTAAGAAAAAGATGTCGTCAAATCTTCTAAGTAGTGCGCCCTGCGAGATAGCAAGTAATTCTGAGAGGTCATTACATGTTGCTATTATGTATTTAGGAGAGTTGCTTTCCTGCATCCATGTTAATAAATTTCCAAACATATTTGACGTTGTGCCGCCATCGGAGCGGCCTGACGATTGCACGCCTGAAAGATTTTTTTCAATCTCATCAATCCAGACGCAGCAGAACCCAAATGCATCAATCATTTTAAGTGCCTGCCTTAACCTTTCTTCGCTCTGCCCGACTAATGACCCCTTTAATGCACCGATGTCAAGTTTGATAAGCGGGACATCAAGAGTTGCTGCTATAACTTTTGCGCTCAAACTTTTGCCGGAACCTGGGAGGCCAACCAATAAAATCCCTCGGGGCATAGGATATTTGCTATCCGAGAAACCAATTTTACGCTTATGTATATACTGTTTTAGATTGTAAAGCCCCCCCCATTCCGATTCTGCAACCGGTTCATAAATCTCCATGAGGCCGCTTTTTTTAACCATTTGGAGTTTTTCTAACTGAATTATATCTTTAGATATAGTATTAGTTTCTCTTATAGAAAGTGCAATTGCGTTTTCTGCCTCTTGAAACGTAAGACCCTTTGCAGCGCTTATCACTTCTCTTTCAACTGGGACTGATTCCGAAAGATTATTCACATCAACAACTCTTTCAGCAAGATTTATAAGATCATCTACGGATGGCAAGTTAAATTCATACAGAACTATATCCTTTTCAAGTTCAGGGGGTATCGTAAAAACAGGTGAAACAAACACAATATGCCTGTCGTTTTTCTTTAAGATTGGTATAAGATTTTTAACAAGTCTATATATGTCCGTATTCCCGATAAATTTATGATAATCTTTTAAAAACATTACCGCCTTATCGGGGAATCCTTTGTTCATAAACTTTTGTAAAGGTCCTGGCGGACTTTTTATTTCGTCTACCTTACTATCGGTGTATGAATATATACCGGTAGCAATGTCCCATGAATAGATATTGTCATATCCATTCTTTTGCGCTTCCTCTGCAAGCTGGCATATTGCCCTTCCTTCTTCGTGTGTTTGCACGAGAATAAGAGGATACCCTGCTTTTAAATGTGTTGAAAAACTCGGCTGTTTCCTCATAGCGTAAACCTCCTAATATATAGTCTTAAATTGGCAATATTTAAAGCCACGGTAAACACAGTAAAAATACCTATTTCCAAAATCAGGGCAAAAATTTTTACCCCCCCCATATCTCGTGGATGCGAGTATTATACACAACAGGTATAAATTCTGTCAAGTTGCTATACGTTTGCCGGGGACACACGGCAGATTCTAGGCAAAATTTTCTTGAAACTTACCTTTTGAATTTGCATTTTTGAATCCTCCTTTTGTTAGATGTTTAGTTGTTATGAATCTCAACCATTCCAAAGCCCATGCCGTTTTTTGCCCCAAGCCCTAAAAAATATGCTGCTTCAAACATTTCCTGCGAAGCGCTTAATGTAAAACGGGTCAGGAACACCGGCACATCTTTATCATCTATGCGTTTGTATTTACATTCCTTATCCTTAAAATCTATTTTAAAAAAATCATTATTCGGCATAGCCCCTTTAACTGCGGCATACTTATCTCGCAAGTTATTCTTAAGCCTCTCCTCTAGCCCGTCATATTTATCAATGTAAGAGCCGTCATGCCCTTTAACAACCACAGGGGACAGCATAAACATCTCTCTATTCATTATGCCATTTTCATTGAATTTGACTGCAGCATCAGGTAGAAGTTTAATTGACTTAGGTTTAATATCACCTGCTACTGAAGGTGTATTAGTTGCTTTCTGAATGCCTCGGACAAAATTAAGCAAGAACTTAGGGTCAAGACTTGAGACCTTGATGCAGCATTCCCCAAGGTCATTATAATACGGGTGCGAGAACACAAACGGCTTTACCTTTTTGTTTTCCACCTTGCCATATTTATTTGCCTTTTTGTAAATCGTGCCATTATCGTGCAGGTCTTTTGCATACACTTTATCCGATAATCCGATGATATAATAGATAAATCCGGTTACGCTTTTTAAAGATGGCTTTACTGCTGAATCTAATACAATTTTTGCTCGCATAATGAGATACCTCCTAATAAAATCGTTTTATATCAAAAGTCCTCGCACGTTTTACGTGCGAGGACTTTTGAATAGTTACTTAGTCGCTGTAGTCGCGGGAGCCTCGCTGGGATTTTTTATATCCTTAGCGATAAGGTTGGCCAGCAAGACATCAACAAGAGTCCCTCCTTTGCCATCACCACTACCCGCCATGATATGTGGCACGATCGGAACCTTGCTGCTGGCAAGATTCTTTGATACTTCAATCGCCGCATAATTACCAGCTTCCACGGAAGCGATCTTTAGCTTAATAACATCTGCTTCGGCTTCGCCGACCGCCTTGATCTTTTTGCCCTCAGCAGCGCCGACAGTTTCCAAGACCTTTGCATCTGCTTCGGCGTTAATCGTTTTTGACTCTGCATCACCCTTTGCTTTCTCAATTGCCGCTTTAGCCTCAAACTCGGCAATCGCAACCTTGCGCTCCGAGGCAACAACATTTGCCTGTGTATTTGCGAGAGCAGTGGCTTGCTCAAGATTTTGCTTTTGTACCTGAGCCAAGCGATGTCGCCGTTTTTCTGTATTATTTTTTCTACATCACACCATTTAAAACGCATGGTTCTAGCGCCAACCCTAATAAAAGGGATAATACCCTTATGAGCCCAGTTACGCACCGTAGCCGTAGTAATACTAAGCCTCTCTGCTATTTCCCTGGCAGAAATAGGCTTCTCAAATAGTTGATCTGATATTTTAGGCATATAATAGACACCTCGCTTCGTTCTTTTTCTGCAAGGATACGCATAATTGACAACATTGAAAACCTAGATAAATACGGTAAAAATGCCTATTTTCAAAATTAGGTCAAAATTTTTTAATACCTTATAACCTGCCACTCAAGCCAGGAATCAGCACCCATACGGGGTCTTTGATTTACACGGCATTTGTTTGTCAGGGTGTCGTGTTAAGCCTTCCCCCGCTTTGTCGTTAGACTTTTGAGTTTTTCTAACGACTGCTATTCAGTTTTCAAAGAACAATATTTTTTAAATACGAGCATATTATACAAAACAGGTATCAATTCTGTCTATAGCGCCGCCAGCAAAGCCTTATAAATAAAGGTTTTGCAAGGGTTTTGAAAAATATGCAAAGTTAGCAAAATTCAGATAAAAGGTATGAATTCTGTAAAGTTAGGGGAGGAATCTTGAAGAAATAATGAAAAGGGCGACTTTTTGGGGATTATTGGGGGTTTTATTAATTGATTATAGAAATATAATACAAGAAATTAAAGAACAATAGGTTTCCAGACCGCGGGAGGTTTTATGATAGAAGAATTATATACATCAAAAGAAGCAGCAAAACTACTAGGGATACAGATTAAAACTCTATACAATCTTATCTCAGCCAGAGAACTGTCTGCAAAAAGGGGAAGACCCCTTCTAATACCTGAACCAGCCATAAAAGATTATATAAAAAAGAAGACCACCAAGTCTGTGAGGTAAATTATCCGCCAATAACAGACTACCCGACTACTGAAATTGGCTAGAGCAAAACTCTCCAGAAAAAACCTTTGCTTTTCATTTCATATTCTGATAAAAATATCCTAAACAGAGAAAGAAGTGGCAGAAAGGGGCTCCCGCATTAAGAAGTTAAACTTACGAATTACTTACGCTAAAAACATAACTTGTTGATTTATAATTAATAATTTATATTTACATATTCCTGCTAAGCAGTTGTAGGGATAAAACTCTACCGGGGGTTCGAATCCCCCCCTCTCCGCCAATTTAAAGACAGTGAATAGTGAATAGTGAGACCTTTGAAAAATGCCTCTTCTTTGTCATTCCCACGAAAGTGGGAATCCAGAAGGCATTGAAAACACTAGATTCCCGTTTTCACGGGAATGACCATTAAGACCATTCAAGGTGAAATTCAAAGGTCTCATAGTATTTAGTGAATGGTAAAAAACTGTTTATTATTCGCTGTTTTTAAACTATTCACTAAAGACTGTTCACTGTAGTTAATGCGCCCATAGCTCAGCTGGATAGAGCATCAGACTACGAATCTGAGGGTCGGGAGTTCGAATCTCTCTGGGCGCGCCAAGAAAAAAGGGCTGGCAAATTGCCAACCCTTTTATACACAGCATCATACATAGAGCAGCATACATAGCGTCAGAACAAAGCAGACCAAGGCGCGACACGCAGGCATGCGAAGTTATGACGCTATGTATAATAACTCAAACATCAATATTTAAATTATTAGGCTGTTGAAAAAGTCATCAACAGCCTTAATTACACAGATTAGAAAAAATGATTACACAGATATTTCAAGGAGTTTTAATCGGTGTAATCTAATCTTTTATCTGCGTAATCAGAGATTGTTGAGTTTTTCAACAAGCTATTATTTCATTATACCTTTTAACCCAAGCACATCCTGCATATCATAAAGACCGTTTTCCTGTTTCACAATCCACATTGCCGCCCTGACAGCGCCCCTTGCAAATGTATCTCTGGAATGCGCGCGGTGGGTTATCTCTAATCTCTCTCCAAGTCCGCCAAAGATAATTGTGTGGTCTCCAACTATATCCCCTGCCCTTATCGTCTGTATGCCAATCTCATCTTGTTTTCTCTCTCCAATTATGCCCTTTCGCTCATACACTGCAACCTTTTCCAAATCCCTATTAAGCGCGCTTGCAACAACCTCTGCAATCCTTATTGCTGTGCCGCTAGGCGCATCTTTTTTCAATCTGTGGTGCGCCTCAATGATTTCAACATCATAGTCATTGCCGAGAACACTTGCAAAATCATTAACAACCTTTAGTAAAAGATTTATACCAATACTCATATTCGGCGCTGCCACAACCCTTGTTTTTTGCGACAATTCTTTTAATCTTTCCCTCTGATTATGTGAAAAACCTGTTGTCCCGATAACCATTGCCTTTTCATGTTTGCTAGCCGCTTCAAGATTTTCAATGGAAGCCTCTGGATGAGAAAAATCTATGACACAGTCGGCATTTTTTATAACCTTTGAAATATGGTCAGTTATCTTTATTCCTTTCTTGCCAAAATTTAAGGCTTCGGACAAATCATTTCCAATCTGCGGATGCTCATGCCTTTCAACAGCGCCCACAAGTTCAACTCCATTAGTCTCTTTAATAATATTTATTATACTCGCGCCCATCCTGCCCAATGCGCCGGTAACGACTATCTTAACCATAGTTACTCACTCTCCTTTATCTTCATATAAAATATGAGCGCAAATATTACAGCGCCTATGGCAATGCCAAACATTAAAGTGCCTGACGGGTCTTCCCATTTTGTCAGATGCTCCAAAAATGTGACTGCCAGCATAAGCGCTATAACGCTTGATAATTTCTTCTTTAAATCATCAAGGTTTTTTATATCAAGCCATTCAGGCATGTTAAGCCTTCCTATAAATAATTCATAAAGTGCAATTGAGAAAATATAAAGGATTACAGCAAGTATGAATGAATCCAGAATTGCTACCGTATGCGCAGTAACTTCTGATGTCTCTGCCCCGCCAATATCGAGGAACATGTGAAAGATGGTAGAAAACATCTTTATTGTCGCCCATACAAAGGTTGATGCAGAGGCAAATAAAAGTGCAACCACTGCAAGGATGACAATATACTTACTTTTTTCAAGGATAGTTTTCATATGTGAATATGATTACACAGATTACAAAAGACAGATTACACAGATTAAAAATCAGTATAATCGCTTTTCAAAAATCTGCGTAATCTGTGTTTATATCAGTCCGTAATTCTTTAAAACATTTTTTAATTTATCCCTGTTATTCTTTCCCATCTTTACAAGAGGAAGCCTGAACTCTTCCTTTATCATGCCCATCATTGCAAGCGCTGTCTTTACAGGGATTGGGTTTGTCTCATAAAACATCGCCCTGTGCAGAGGCTGGAGTTTGTAGTGCAGTCTTTTTGCATCCTCAAAATCGCCAACCTCAAAAGCATCATACATGTCTGAAACATCCTTTGGCGCGATATTCGCAGTAACAGATATTACGCCGTGTCCGCCTATTGCCAATATGGGCAGTGTTGTAAAATCATCTCCTGAAAGTATTATAAAATCCTTTCTGCACATTTCAATCACATCGCTTACCTGTTGGAGCGAACCTGTCGCCTCTTTTATGCCGATTATATTTTTAATCTCCGAAAGCCTTGCTACTGTTTCAGGAAGAATGTTTACGCTAGTCCTGCCAGGCACATTGTAAAGTATCTGCGGTATGTCAACTGCCTCTGCAATTGCCTTGTGGTGCTGATAAATGCCTTCCTGAGTGGGCTTGTTGTAGTAAGGCGCAATAAGCAAAACTGCGTCTGCGCCCGCATCTACAGCGTGCTTTGTAAGCATTATGGTTTCTGATGTAGAATTTGAGCCTGTCCCTGCAATCACAGGCACTCTTTTATCTACACTCTCTATTGCGAGTTCAATAACCCTGTCATGCTCTTCATATGATAATGTTGCTGACTCGCCTGTTGTTCCGCATGGGACTATTGCATCAGTGCCGTTTTTGATTTGAAATTCTATAAGATTTTTAAAAGCCTTTTCATCCACCTTGTTGTTTTTAAACGGCGTTACAATTGCAACCATTGAACCTTTAAACATATCAACCTCCGTAAATAATATCAGTTCTTTTATAACAGAGTTATGAGATGTAGTCAACCCCGTTAGAAATTTTGTCTGAAAAATCTATCATTTTCCATGCAGAAGGCTTCCCCTTATAAAAGAGATAATTCTTTAACAGGGCTTTCTAACGGGGTTAAATGTTTGATGGGATAGGGGTATAAAGAGGAACCGTAAAATAGCGATTAAAAACCTCGCTATTTTACAAACCTGCGATTTGGCTGCCATACTTCGTTATCGGCCAATTTTTGTTCCTCACCGTATTGTTGATATACAGATAGTCACAAAAATTGTCCGCTGCCTCGTCTGGCAGCCAACTTGCAGGTTTCCCCAAAAATCAATGTCTATTTTTGGGAGGAATAAGAAGCAGATAAAATTTTAGTCTATGTGATAAAAAGGGGGGTTTTAAGAAAGATGAGGTATGTAAAAGAACGCAAGATAATTGAGAGTGTCTAGCAAAATAAATTTGTCATTCCGTGCTTGACACGGAATCCAGAGTTTCATCCAAAACTTTTTTTCTCATCTGCCCAACGGGATGTTGCGGAGAACAGCTTTGATTCTTCTGTCTATAAACATAGTATTACCCTCGAGGGCATCTGCATCAATAATAACAGTCACATTTGTCGCTGATGTATTAACATCACGGTATTTAAGCACTATATTCATGGGTACGCCGGGGGGAATTTCTTGATCATTCTGCAACCATCTCCCGCCTTTTCCTCCAAACCATACCTCTTCAGAAGGGTATTGATTACCAAAACTATCAACCAAAATTGACTGCCCCGGATTAACTGCCTGTATAACAAGTTTTCTTATTTTAGGCTCATTATTTGTAACAGATACACTGCATGATACCTTATGCCCGAGTTTGTTACATTCCTTTGCCTCAAAGGTGAAATTCTCAATTTCTATCCTTGTCAATGTTTCTACTTTTGTCTGCTGTGTTTGCGGCGTTGATTGGACTATACCCTTTGATGTCTCTTGCTTTTCTCCTGCGGGTTTTCCGATTAAATCCATAATCGCCTTTGTCTTTGGTATCTCTGCTGCTGCAACAGCAAAGACCTTTGCAGATTCTACGGCTATCATCCTTGCATTAACCTTAATTGCATTGCCCAAATCCGTTAACGAACCTGTAACAACAGCATCTACACCAAAAACCTGCCCCATCTTCTTTATGCTTTTCTCCTCTATAAAGCCCTTCTGACTTAGGGTAAGTTCTTCCTCAAGTTTTAGCAATAACCTCCTCTCAACAACCTCAAACTTACCCGGTGCTATAATGAATAACTGAGTAGTTAATTCCTCTGCTATAAACCGCCCCAAAGGAGTAATATTGCCATCCAAGTCTGGAAAATCAATGATGGCAATCTTCTGCTTCTGTTTCTCAAGCATGCTTTTGGTGATTTGCTCTGCAAGATTTTTTACCCCTTCTTCAAGGTTTGAGGCGGCAAGAACAAAACTACATTGTGAAAATGCGGCAATTAGAAACATTATCCAATACAATATGGTCTTTCTCATTTAGCCCCCATCCTCTCGTCCCCAAACTCCGGCTTGGGAACGAGGGAAAACTCGCCTTGAGATAGTTTTATTTTGCTTTCTTTCTTACTTTACTCTTTTAAATATATCAACATGTTTTCTGCTATCAATAGTTTTTAATTCATCATTTGAAATAGATACCTCCATAACCTCTACCATGTCACCACCAAGATAAGCAGGGGCTTTAATCTTTATCATTAAACGACCGTTAGAAATAATTTTGTAATTTGCATCGCCCCCACCACCAATAAGTAGGGTACCACCCTCTAAATATTCCCAGACGCCTCCATTTTTATCTTGCCACTTGCCAACAATGGCTTTCTCTAAACTTTCCGCCTCCACAAAATATGCGTTAAAGACAAGCGCACCAACCAAAGCCAAAACTGTGATGAATATTTTTGCTAATCTGATTTTACTAAAAAGTTTGCTCATATTTCCTCCTCCTTTGTTTAGATTTTCAGTAGTAGTGCGACCCTTCAGGGTCGCCTTTTGCGAGGCTAAAGCCTCGCACTACGTCTCCTTGTTTTTAACGTTTACTATAAAACAAAAACGGCCTTTCCGCATCGCTGCAAAAAAGCCGTTTGATTAAGAACTATCAATAAAGGTGTTATTTGTTGAGTTGAGTTGAGTTGAGTTGAGTTGAGTTGAGTTGAGTTGAGTTGAGTTGCAAGATATGAGCCATTTGATTCACCTTATCAGCCATTTGCCTTGATTTGTTTTACCTCTTTTGATGTTTCTAATAACGCATCTGCCAAACTATTTACTGTGCTTTTAACCTCTGACATATCATCTTCTAATCCAATGACTCTTTCTTCAAGTCTTTTTTGACCTTCTTTGAGGAAAGCAACATCTTCTTTGAGTTCATCCTGCCCTTTTTTGAGTTCCCCAATGTCAGTCTTTATGTCTATAAGTATATTTAAAATTCTTTCTTCCATATTAAAATACCTGATTGATTAAACCTTCCAACTATCCAAACTTTAATTCAAGTCTGATAGGTTGTCAAGTGGTTTTACCTACCTAAAATTACACCTCTACAACCCCTTCAAAAACCTCTGCTGCAGGCCCTGTCATATAAACATGGTTATCTTCTTTTGACCAGTTTATCTGTAAATCACCGCCAAGTAAATGAATAACTGCCTCTCTATCAGCAAGCCCTTTTATATTTGCGGCAACTAAAGACGCGCACGCGCCTGTTCCGCAGGCAAGGGTCTCGCCGCTCCCCCTTTCCCAAACCCGCATCTTTAATTCTTTTTTATTTATCACCTGAATAAACTCCACATTTGTCCTTTTTGGGAAAAAGGGATGTTTTTCTATCATTGCTCCAATCTTTTTAACAGGAAATTTGTCTATATCCTGAACAAAAATTACGCAGTGCGGATTTCCCATTGACACGGATGTAATTAAAAATATTTCATCCCCAACATGCAGGGCATAATCAATAACCTTCCCATCCAGATTCACTGGGATTTTTCTGCCTTCAAGTATCGGCTCGCCCATGTCAACCTGAACAAAATCCCCCCCGACCCATCCTTTGGATGGGTACCCCGCCCCCTTTTCTAAAGGGGGGTTGGGGGGGATTTTGGGTTTTATTATACCTGCCAGAGTTTCAATCGCAAGTTCATTTTTGACGGATAAATTCCTGTCCCATATATATTTTGCAAAACACCTTATGCCGTTGCCGCACATCTCAACCCTGCCGCCGTCTGCATTGTATATATCCATTTTGAAATCAGCAATGTTTGAATTATATAAAATCAGCGCCTGATCAAAACCAATGCCGAACTGCCGATGAGAGAGTTTTTTCATAACATCCGTCAGATTTGGAATATCAAGTTCACGGCAGTCAATGACAATAAAATCATTTCCAAGCCCATGCATCTTTGTAAAATTTATTTTCATTTTTATTTCTTCCAGAGAAAGCCCATATAGTTTTTAATCTTACCAGAAAGGGCTGATTTTTTACACCACTCAATCATGGTCTCTCTTTCACCAATATACTGATAAAGCGGCACGCCATAACCGCAGCTGGTTTTTACTTTTTCAATTCTAATAAGGATTAGATGACGGACATATGGGGTTATTTTTTCTCCCATCTTTTCAGCAAGTTCTTTTCCTTTTTCTGTGTCAAGCGCAACAGCCTCCCCATTGCCATAAAGACGGAGGATCAGAGGAGACTTGTCAAAACTCATAAACATCATGGTCAATCTCCCGTTTTGCCGCAAATGGGTTGCAGTCTCATTGCCGCTTCCCGGATAATCAGCATAGACAACTGTCTTATTATCCAGCACCATCAAGGTATCATAACCTTTTGGTGAAAGATTCACATATTCATTTTTGAGGTCATCTGGCGCAGTAGCAACAAAAAAGATTTTTTGAGCCTTGATAAAGTTTATTAGTTTCTCATTTAGTTCTGGAAATATCTCAGCCATAATATATTTTATTATATGAAGCGTCATAAATAATTACGCATCATCAGTAGTTCATTCAGGATTATATTTTTTTGAGAGATAAAAAACAAGGATATTTTATAAGATGATGCAATCCTATTGGGAGGGAACAAGGATTTATGCAGAAGGCGCTATCCCTATAATATCATTTACTGTGCTTATAAATTCTACAATTGTTAACGGTTTTAAGATGTACCTTACACCCTCCTCCTTTATAAACCTTTTAGTTTTATATTCTATATTATCGGCAATAAATATAATCCTGTCCCTCATAAATGGAACATTTTTGATAAGTTCCTTATAGAACTCTATCCCGTTCATTAAAGGCATATCAATATCGCTTATTATTAAGTCATATTTACCAATATTGAACATCTTTAAACCATCAATGCCATTCCTGGCTGTCCTGACTTCATAACCATGTCCTGCGAGCATTTCTATGAGGAGTTCACGGGTATCACTGTCATCATCTAGAGCAAGTATATACCTTTTCATCTTTTCCGGCATTTTACCTTCCTCTTTTTATTATCATACCTTTGACCCCTCTGTTTGTGTAATCGCATGTGGATAGGTCTATTTAGTCTGAATCTTATCTCGCCATCCATATTAGCAGGGTACCATATAAATCCCTCCATGATAGCAAGTCCACTCTCCTTGAGAGAATCCATCATTGATTTGATTTCAATAAAACTGGGCATTTTCCCGCTTGCCCTTTCTATTTGCTTCAGATTTATTCTTTCAGATACTTCAATATCTGCAGCATTTACAAGGAGCAGGATGTATAGTTTTAACTCCTCATTTGTCAGAAGAGGGAAACAACTTGAGTTGATAAGACACCTTAACAAGTTTAATTTATCCATATACCTTTATAGATTGGTCAACCGCCCATAAAATAGGATAAATATTCTATATAGTCAAGAAAAAAAAGGATATGTTATTTTACTTATCTTTTATTGACAATGCAAATGAAAAGAGATATTTTTAGAGAAATTTTATGATGAAAGAACAAATAGGTAAAAGGATAAGGGATTTAAGGAAGAGAAAAGGACTTACACAGAAAGCCCTGGCTGAAAAGGCAGGAGTGGATTATACCTATATAGGCAAAATAGAAAGGGGCGAGCAGTTTCCATCATTAAAGGTTCTTGTAAGATTTGCTGAAAGCCTTTCCGTGCCAATAGGTCACTTTTTTAGGGATGAGATTACCTACAGATTTTTAAGTCTTATTCCACCTGATATTCATACAACTGTTCAGAGGGAAAGACTCTGGAATTTATTAAGATTATTAGAAGGAGTTTCAGAGGAAGATATCCTTCTTCTGACAGAGATAGTAAGGACACTGAAAAGGCATAGGGAAATGGAAAAAGTAGAAAAAGAGGAACTGCCTATGGTTGCAGAATCAGCAATAGAATATAAGAAGAAGGTTACTAAAAAAGTGTGATACGAGTTAAGGAGTAAAAGCAAATACAGTTTAGGAGTAAAAACAAAAACTCCTCAACTCCTTAGCCTTTATCACCCTTTCCCCTTTTACCAAATCCTTATACGTTTCCCTCTCTCTGATTACAGAAAATATGTTTCCATTAACCATAACCTCACAAGCCCTTGGCCTTGAATTATAATTGCTAGACATTGAAAAGCCGTAGGCGCCAGCGCTCATTATTGCCATCAAATCACCTGATTTAAAAGCAGGAAGTTCCCTGTCCTTTGCAAAGAAATCACCTGATTCACAGATTGGACCAACAACATCAGCAATGATTTCACCTCTGGAATTATTTTTTACCACAGGCTTTATTGCATGATATGAGCCGTAAAGACTAGGTCTTGCCAAATCATTCATCCCGGCATCAACAATAATAAAGTTTTTCTTTGTGCCTTGCTTTGTATATAAAACCTTTGCTGCAAGTATTCCTGCGTTGCCCACCATTGCCCTGCCCGGTTCAAATATCAAAGTCAGCCCAAGTCCCTTTGTTTCATCACAAACCACCTTGCCATATCTGCTTGGGTGCGGCGGCGCTTCTTTATCATATGTGATGCCAAGCCCGCCGCCCATATCAAGGTATTTAATATCTATTCCTTGTTTGCGAAGCATGGCTATTAAGTTCTTTGTCTTTTTAATAGCATCAACAAACGGCGAGAGTTGAGTAATCTGCGAACCAATATGGCAGTCAACGCCAATCGGAACAACATTTTTTAGATTATTCTTTGCATACACATATTCCTTTAAAGCCTCTTTTGTCTCAATGCCAAACTTATTCTTCTTTAGTCCGGTTGAGATATAAGGATGGGTCTTTGGGTCAACATCAGGGTTCACCCTTATTGCAAAATTTGCCTTTTTCTTTAGCCTGCCAGCAATTTTATTTATAGCCCGCAATTCTTCTGGGGATTCAACATTGAACATAAGAATACCTGTCTTTAGCGCATATTCAATCTCATCCTCTCTCTTTCCAACGCCTGAATACACAATCTTTTTCGGATTCGCCCCTGCCTTTAATGCCCTGAAAAGTTCACCTCCTGAAACAATATCAACACCACTGCCCTCTTTTATAAATGTATTCAGCACGGCAATATTTGAATTTGCCTTTACAGAATAGCAAATAAGATGCGGCACAGATGAAAAAGCATCATCAAATGCATGGTAGTGTCTTACAAGTGTTTTATGGCTGTAAATATAACACGGCGTACCGACCTCTTTTATAATCTTTTCTATTGATACACCCTCTGCATAAAGTTTGTTTCCTCTATAATCAAAAAAGTGCATTAAAACCTCCGGCATTATAATCTATCTTATCCATGTCTTCCCCTGCGGCGGTTTTGGAGGAGCCTTTTTGCCGCAGCCTGTTGTTACAGTAAGCAGTGAACAGTAGGCAGCAAGCAGTAATAACAAAAACAAAATCTTGATATTCCCCCTCACCTCACCCATCCTTTGGATGGGTACCCGCCTCTCCCGCAAGGGGAGAGGGAAATTGCTCTGACTCTTTGCCACTCTGACCCTTTGACTCTCTTTCATCATCTCATCTCCCTCTCAATCTCTTTTAACCTCTTTTTAACTGTCTCAAATGCTGTTCCGCCTTTTATCCTTCTGGTGTTCACCGACGCATCTACACTAATTGCCCTTTTAATATCTTCTTCAAATGCCTTTGAAAACCCCTTCCATTCCTTTAAAGTCAAATCATCCAACACTCTTTTATTTTTAATGCAATAGGCAACAATCTTACCAATGATGTGATGACTCTCCCTGAATGGAATCCCTTTTTTAACAAGATAGTCTGCCGCATCTGTCGCAGTAAGAAAACCTCTTTTTGTTGCATCAAGCATCCTCTGTTTATTCACCTTCATTGTTTCAAGCATTGGAGAAAAAATCTTGAGGCAGTCCTTTACAGTATCTATCGTGTCAAACAATGACTCCTTATCCTCCTGCATGTCCTTGTTATATGCAAGAGGCAATGCCTTCATTGTTGTTAATAATGACATAAGGTTTCCATAGACCCTGCCCGTCTTTCCTCTAACAAGTTCCGGAACATCAGGGTTCTTTTTCTGCGGCATGATGGATGAGCCAGTAGAAAATGCATCAGATAATTCAATAAAATCAAACTCCTGAGAAGACCATAAAATAATCTCTTCGCTGAATCTGCTTAAATGCATCATCAAAACAGATGATGCTGAGCAAAATTCTATACAGAAATCCCTGTCGCTTACAGAGTCAAGGCTATTATCAGTGGGCTTTAAAAAACCTAATTCTTTTGCAATAAAATCTCTATCCAGAGAATACGGGCTTCCTGCCAAAGCGCCTGCTCCAAGGGGCATGATATTTATTCTTTTATAGCAATCCTCAAACCTCTCATAATCCCTTTTCAGCATCTCGTAATATGCCAAAAGATGATGGCTGAAAAAAATTGGCTGCGCCCTTTGAAGATGTGTATAGCCCGGCATTATGCAGTCAAGATTTTTTTTAGCAACGCTTACAAGAGATTTCTGTAATTCCTTTATCAGTCTTTGAACCTCTCTAATTTCATCCCTTAAATACAGCCTTATATCAAGTGCAACCTGATCATTTCTGCTTCTTGCAGTATGCAGTTTTCCGCCAACTGTCCCAATCTTTTCGAGTAACCTCTTTTCAATTGCCATATGGATGTCTTCTAAATCAGGAGTGAACTTAAACTTGCCCGTCCCCGAAGCGCTTCTATCGGGGATAGGTTCATTCGGGAGCAGACATGTTTCAATCTCTTTTTCAATTGCCTTTAGTCCAGAGACAATTTTATCTGCCTCTTTCTTTGTAATAATACCAACCTTTGCCAGCATCATTGCATGGGCAATAGAACCCATGATGTCATGTCTATATAACCTATTATCAAAAAAGATTGAGGCATTAAACTCTTCAACAAGTTTATTTGTTTCCTGTGTAAAACGGCCTGCCCATGGTTTTTTATTCATTGCCAAAAATTCCTCTTTATTTTTATTTGGTGGAGGGTATGGGGATCGAACCCACGACCTTCTGATTGCGAACCAGACGCTCTCCCAGCTGAGCTAACCCCCCATTATTTAAAATTCCTAAATCCTAATTTCTAATAAAATGTCAAATGTCAAAAATAAAGGCATTGGAAATTTAGTCATTGGATATTTTATTAGAAATTAGACATTAGGATTTAGAAATTTCCATTGTCCCCAGTCCCTAATCCCTCACAAATATTCCCTAATCCCTTCTTCAAATCCTATTGGTTTGATGCCAAAAACTGATTCCAGCGCATTATTATTTGTTATGTTATCTTCCTGAAGCATAAGGAGTTGGTCTCTTGTCAAAGGTGGTTTTGGAAGGATAGTCTCCATAAATGCTGCTTCTTTTTTTATTCAGGATACCGCATATCTTGTCTATTATTTCATCAAAGGTAAGTTTTTCTGGTCCGCCTAATTCATAAGTTCCTGCAAATCTTTTATCGACAACTGCTGCCGTTATTGCCTCTGCAACATCTTTCACAGACACGGGCTGCATCTTATTTTTTCCGCTGCCCGGCACCATTATAAAAGGGGACATCTTTATTGCCTTTGCAAACATATTTGTAAAATTGTCTTCTCTGCCAAATATTACAGATGGTCTGAATATGGCATAATCCAGCCCTGAATTTTTTACTATCTCCTCTGCTGCCAATTTTGTTTTATGATACTTGCTTTTTGCATCCTGCCTTGTGCCAAGTGCGCTCATATGTATAAATCTTTTTATCCCTTTTTCTTTTGCAGCCTCCACCATGTTTCGCGTGCCTTCGGTGTGCATCAAGTCAAATGTTGCCTTTCCAACCTCAACAAGGATGCCGACAAGATGGACAACAGTTTCAACACCTTCCATTGCCTTTAGTATCGATGACTTATCAGTTATATCGCCAATGGCTGTTTCTACGCCGATTGCATTTAAAGTCTCTGCCTTCTTATAACTTCTAACAAGGCACCTTACATGCAGTTTCTCCTTTAACATCCTGTGAACAAGGCTGCCGCCCACAAAACCTGTTGCCCCTGTTAATAGTATCATCTTGCTACCTGCTGCCGAGTATGCCTTTAATCGTATCCTTGAGTTCTTTCAAATCTGACGACTTAACAACATAGGCATCCGATGCCCATGTGCCGAAGTCTTGTTTATAGTGATGATATGCTGTGCAGAGTATAACTGGCAGACTTTTCCATTTTTCCTTTATCCGTCTTAAGACCTCTATGCCGTCTATGCCCGGCATCTTTATATCAAGGACTATGAGGCTGTACTTATCTTTTTCCAGTTTCTTAAGAGCCTCTTCGCCTGATGCCGCGATATGGACATCCAATCCTTCTTCTTCCAGTTCCTCCTTATAAAGGAGCCTAATGCCTTCTTCATCATCAACAACAAGTATCTTTTCCTTCATAATCTGCTTCTTCATCATCAACAACAAGTATCTTTTCCTTCATATCTGCCTCCTTAATCTTTATTTTATTTACTTGCACTTCCTTATTGAACTAGGGCAGGCAATTTTACTAAAAATGTAACACCTTTGCCAATATCATTCATCACCTCTATCATACCCTTATGATTGGCGACTATTGTGTGCGCTATGGCAAGCCCCAATCCCGTGCCTTCTGCCTTTGTTGTAAAAAATGGATTAAATATATTTCCAATAATACTTGGCTCTATGCCGCCGCCGGTATCAGTTACCTCTGCTGTAATCCATTTTTCAACGCAGTCGGTTTTCACAGTAAGTATACCACCATTTTCCATCGCCTGCATGGCGTTTGTAAAGAGATTGGTAAAAACCAATCTCAATTGCTCGGCATCCGCCTTTACAGCCGTTATATTGCCTTTAAGTTCCTTAACAATCTTTATGTTAATCCTTTTAAATTCATCTTCAAAAAGCGCAAGCGTGTCGTCAATCAGACTGCTTATATTCTCGTCCTTCAGATCAAAACCTTTATTGGTCGAAAAATTCAATATGCCGTGGAGGAGTTTTTCCACCCGTTTTGATTCTTTTACTATCATATCAGCATACATTCTTTCAGGTGCATCCTTTGTAAATTGCTGTGAAAGTCTTTTTGCAAAACCGCCTATTGACATAAGCGGATTTTTGATTTCATGCGCAAGGGTTGCCGCCATCTCGCCGAGCGCAAGGAGTTTTTCAGCATGGATAAGCCTTGCCTGCATATCCCTCATCTTTGTATTGACAGATGTCAGATTTAAAATGCACTCATTGGTCTTTATCGCCATTCCAATCTGCAGAGATATAACCGAAAGCAATTTTCTCTTTCGCAGCGGCACTATCTTTTTTTTTCTGCTCTTTAAATAGAGCATGCCGTAATTGCCTGTATCATCTTTTATGGGATAAACTGCTGCGGTTGCAAATCCAAGCAATCCGTTATCTTTAATACCGCGCCATCTTCCATCATTGACATCGGATATGTTTGCTATTATAGGCCTATTTTTTTTTATAGCGCTCCACGGCAGCCCCTCTCCATCATGATATGTATGCACTAAATCGTTTCTATCTCCATCTGCCGCTGAAAGGCTGAATATTTTTCTTTCTTCATCAAATAAATAGATTGCGCACTGGTCAAAGGAAAGGGACTGCGAAATAGACTTGGCAAGAGAATCAAATCTCTTTTCAAGCGCCTCGGAAGAATCTGTAAGTTCTATGACTTTTTCAAGGATTTCGTAGCCCATAGTTTAGGTTAGGTAAAAAGGTGAAGAGATAAATAGGTAAAGAGGTAAGATATAGATAAAGAGGTGAAAAGGTAAAAAGACGAAAAGGTTTTTAACCTCTTAGCCTCTTAACCTCTTAGCCTTTTAGTCTCTTGACCTTTTAGCCTCTTAGCCTCTTAACCTTTTCCTTGCTATATTTTTGCCTCTCTCAAAAATTTTGCAGCCTCTTCAGGCGGCGTGGGATTTATATAAAAGCCCGAACCCCACTCAAAACCCGCATGTTTTACAAGGGTCGGCATAATCTCAAAATGCCAGTGGTAATGATGGCTGCCGCCATTGCCGTTACGAAGCGGAGATGTATGCAAGATAAAGTTATACGGAGGGTTATTTAAAACCTTGTTCACCCTTTTCAAGACATCTGAAAATAATTTGGCAAGGTTTTCATATTGGTGCTTCTGCGCATTTTCAAAATATGATTCATGCTTCTTGGGAAGAAGCCATATTTCAAAGGGCGACTTTGGCGCATACGGCGTAATTGCTATGAAATCCTGATTCTCTGAAACAACCCTTGTGCCCTGCATTATTTCCTGTCGGACAATATCGCAGAATATGCATCTTTCCTTATAATTAAAATATTCTAGCGAGCCGTCAAGTTCCTCTGCTACTCTCTTTGGAATAATTGGCAGGGCTATTAACTGCGAGTGAGTGTGTTCCAAGGTTGCCCCGGCAGCCTCTCCGTGATTTTTAAATATAAGTGCATATCTAAACCTCGTATCCTTTTTTAAATCTATTATCCTGTCCCTGTACGCCCAAAGCACATCTTCAAATTGTTTTTCAGATATTGTTGCAAGCGTATCCATATGGTTCGGAGATTCAATAATGACCTCATGCGCGCCAATGCCGTTCATCTTGTCATATACGCCTTCGCCTTCTCTATTTAATTCACCTTCTACTCGCAATGCAGGATATTTATTTGCAACAACCCTCAGATTCCAGCCCGGTGTATTTGGCAAGGACTTATCTTGCCTATATGCCATAATCTCTACAGGCGTTTTATCTTCATTGCCGGGACAGAACGGACAAAAACCGCCTTTGATCGGCTTATACTCCACAACAAAGTCCGCCGGCCTTTTCCCCCTTTCAGTGGATATAATCACCCATCTTCCAATGATCGGGTCTTTACGAAGTTCTGGCATTGTTCACCTCTTTAAGTTTTCAGTGTCAGTGTTCATACAGTGTTCAGTGTCAGTGATTAGTGTCAGTAAAAACCTGACACTGTCATTGAACACTGACACTATTTATACCTTCTGCTTTTTTTCCTGCTCCTCTTCCTCTTTTTTGCACTCTATGCAGGATGTTGTAACAGGTCTTGCCTCAAGCCTCTTTTCAGAAATATCTTCTCCGCATATCTCGCATAAACCGTATGTGCCGTTGTCTATCCTCTCAATTGCCTCTTTTATCTTGGCAATCAACTTCCTTTCCCTGTCCTTCACCCTCAAGAGAAAATTTCTGTCAGTTTCATGGGAAGCCCTGTCTGTAGGGTCGGCAAAGTGGTCCTCTTCTTTAGAATCGCTCATGCCCACAACTGCCTTATCAGCCTCTGCCAGAAGTTCTTCCAACTTTTTGTTCAGTAATGTCCTAAAATATTCCAATCTCTCTTTTTTCATGTGTCCCTCTTTTTCTATTTTCCTAATACCTATAACCTATCACCTGACGCCTGCCTTTTTATATGTCCCGCTTCTTCCGCCGCTTTTTTTAATGAGCATTGCATCTGATATTATCATTTCTTTATCAACCGCCTTGCACATATCATAAATTGTAAGCGCTGCGACTGTAACTGCTGTTAAAGCCTCCATCTCAACCCCTGTCTTGCCGGATACCTTTGCAAATGCGGTTATATCTATCTTGCTCTTTTTCTTTACAGGTTCAAATACAATGTCAATTGATGTCAGATTTAATGGATGGCAAAGAGGTATAATATCAGATGTCTTCTTTGCAGCCATAATCCCTGCAACCCTTGCAACACCAAGCACATCGCCCTTTGCCATTTCATTTGCAATTACCTTCTTCAAAGTCTCCTCTTGCATATAAACACATGCCCTTGCAACAGCCTCCCTGTTTGTAACATCTTTGGCAGATATGTCAACCATCTTTGCCTTGCCTTTTTTATCTATGTGGGTAAGTTTGGACATAAAAAAATATAACTCAAAACTCAAATGTCAAATGTCAAAGATATAAAAGCAATAACCAATAAATTCCAATAACCAAATCCCAAATTCCAAATAAATTCCAATGTCCAAAATCCCAAATTACAAACTGTTTGTTTATTGATGCTTGGTTATTGATTATTATTTGTTTATTGGTGCTTGGTTATTGGTTATTATCCATATATTTAAACCAGTTTAAAGGTTTTGCGTTTTAGTTTTGAGTTTTGCGTTTTGACTTTTGAGTTAATTCACCTGCACTATCTCCCCATTCCTTACAGTCAATATAAATAAATCCTTTAAGGCATCGCGGTCTGCATTAAATGTAATGCTGCCTGCAGCGCCTTTAAAATCCTTTATCTTGGCAAGTCCGTTTCTCACATCTTCTCTATTCACATTGCCATTTTTCAAAACACTAATAATCATAGACACTGCATCATAGGCTTCAGCCTCAAGCGCCCCTGCCTGCATCCCGTATGTTTCCAAAAACTTGCTGACAAACAGCCTTGTTTCATGTCTTGGGCTGAAAGGGAAAAAACTATCCACAAATACAGCGCCCTCAATATATTTCCCGCCTAGTTCAACAAGCCTTGGCGAGTTCCAGCCGTTTGAACCAAGTAATCTTACACCTTTTATATTGAAATATGCAAGATGAGATGCAATTATAGATACTGTGTCAAAATAATCAGGCATGTAAAGCGCATCAACTGAAAGCATTGGATTAAATGTCTTTACTACCCGCCTTCCCTCTTTTTTTTCTGTTTCCTTTACCTTAAATAGTTTTCTGATTTCTTTGCTAAAATCTGCCTGACCTTCGGCATATGTTCCCTCTGCCACAACCTCTACGTTATTCATCTTGAGTTCATCTTTAAACGGCGCAGCAAGCCCTTTGCCGTATTGATTGTCAGGATAAAAAACTGCTATTCTTTTAAACTTCAGCGCGGCTGCCGCATATCTTGCCGCTGCCCTTGCCTGCATATTTTGCGTCATAAAATTCCTGAACACATAATTGCCTATCTGCGGCAGTCCTTCCCTTTGCGAAAGCGTAATAATCGGCATCTTTAATCCCTGCGCCCTTTTTGCAGCCTCAAATGCAGTAACGCTTAAAAGCGGCCCGATAATTGCTATAACCCTTTCATCCTCTGCAAGTTCTTTAACAGCCTTTGCCGCGGCATCAGGGTCATCCTTTGAATCCTTAACAACTATTTCAATTGGAATATCAGCGCCTTTGTTAAACACGCCTGCTGCAAGAAGCGCACCCTTTAATGCCTCTTCGCCAAAACTTGCATACTTGCCGCTTAACGGAAGTATGACACCGATTGCATAGGATTTTTTTTCAACCACATCTTCCGCATTAACAGAAATCGGCGTAAAGAGCAAAACAGCAAGTGGCAGCAAAATAGGCAAGAGATTTACTATCCTCTGCCTCCTGACCCTTGACCCTTGACCCCTTGACCCCTTGACCCCTTCCTTCATCACCCAAACATCTCCTTTACCTTTTCAAAAAATGTCTTGCTCATCGGATTAGCATCATTGCCGCTTATGCTCGCAAACTCCTCTAATAATTCCCTCTGCCGCTGCGTTAATTTTGCCGGGGTCTCAACATTTACAATAACATTCTGGTCCCCCCGCCTGCCTGTATGCAGAGATGCAATGCCCTTTCCCTTTAAGCGAAAGACCTTTCCAGACTGTGTGCCTGCCGGGACTTTTAATTTAACCTTGCCCTCCAAAGACGGAACTTCTATGTCTGCTCCCATCGCTGCCTGCGGGAAACTTATCGGCACATTGCATATAATATCATCATTTTGTCTTGCAAATATCGGATGGGGTTCTACATTTATAACAACATATAAATCGCCCGGATGACCGCCGTGCAGCCCTGCCTCGCCTTCGCCTGTAAGCCTTAACCTTGTCCCTGTCTCAACGCCTGCTGGAACCTTGATTGACATGGATTGGGTGGTGCGTATCCTTCCGCTGCCCCTGCACTCTGAACACGGTTCTTTTATTATTGTGCCTTCGCCTTTGCATGTTGAGCATGGTTTAGAGATGCTGAAAAATCCCTGCTGATACCTCACCTGTCCCCTGCCCCCGCATGTTTGGCATGCTGCCGCGCTTGTCCCTTTTTTTGCGCCGCTTCCATTGCAGATTGAGCATGTTACAGCCCTTGGTATTTTTATCTTTTTATCTGTGCCGAATGCAGCATCTTCAAATGTTATATCAAGGTCATATTTTAAATCAGCGCCCCTCTGCCCCCTTGTCCTTCTCTGTCTTCCAGCGCCAAAAAAATCGCCAAACACATCGCCAAAAAGGTCCTGAAAATCAACCCCGGCTCCCCCAAATCCCCCATATCCAACATCAGATACATCTCTGTATCCGCCCACCCCTGCAAAACCAAACCTGTCATAGTTCGCCCGCTTTTCACTATCCCTCAAAACCTCGTATGCCTCGTTTAATTCTTTGAATTTCTCCTCTGCACTTTTATCTTCAGGGTTTTTATCAGGATGATATTTATGCGCGAGCCTGCGAAATGCCTTTTTCACATCATCATCGCCGGCATTTCTATCAATGCCTAATATTTCATAATAATCTCTTTTATTCATGGCAAAGATTATCAAACCTAAAGGTTTGAGTTACAAATTCGTAATTATCAAACCTAAAGGTTTGAGTTACAAATTCGTAACTCAAGACTTTAGTCTTGAGTTTTAACCTCTCCTTCCGGCAATTTGCTCACAACAACCATTGCAGGTCTTATAAGCCTGTCTTTCAAATAATAGCCCTTTTGATATTCCTTTATAACAGTCCCCGGCTCGCAATCCTTATCTTCTTCTTGATTTATTGCCTCATGTTTAGACGGGTCAAATCTCTCCCCAATTGCAGATACCTGCTCCAGCCCAAATTTTTTCAATATTGCCAAAAATTGGTCCAGCGTAAGTTTTACGCCGTCTCTCACGCTATTTCTCAAGACAGCATCTGTATCTGTATTTATGTGTCCCAACGCCCTTTCAAGATTATCTATAACAACTATTAGTTCTTTTATCAGCCGTTCATTACCAAAATTAGATATATCCTCTTTTTCCCTTTCACTCCTTTTTTTATAGTTATCAAGGTCAGCAGATACCAATAAAAACCTTTTGTAATTCTCTTCGCATTCCTTAATCTTTTCATCAAGCAGACACTTAATCTGATTTATATCCTCCTGCACTACCTCTGCTTCTGGTAATCCTTCCAATTCCTTTTCAAGACCGGTCTGCAATTCTTCCTGCGTTAATTCCTTTTCATTATCGCCCATATCAATTCCCCTTCTTTTCTGTCAAGACACTGCTTAAAAGTTTTGCAGTGTAATCAACAATCGGAATAATCCTTGAATAGTCCATCCTTATAGGTCCTGCGACCCCTATTGTCCCCATTGTGCAGACATCCTTGCCGTAAGTGGCAGTTACAAGGCTCAAGCCTTTTATTTCATTATATTCATCTTCAGAGCCTATAAATATCTGCATGCCCTTTGTCTCAATCGCCCTGTCAAGAAACTTTACAATAACGCTCTTTTTCTCAAATGCCTCAAATATATCCTTCATCCTTTCCATATCTTTTATAAACTCCGGCTGGCTCAATATATTTGCCCTTCCGTCCACATATATATCAGCATCGCTTATCAATAAAACCTTTTTCATTAGTTTATCATACAGCCTTTTTTCTTTCCTCATCTCTTTTATTACCCTTGCCCGCAGTTCACGAAGCGTAATGCCGTTAGCAATATTATTCAAATATTCTGACAACCTCGCTAAAACAGGCTGTGTAATATCATCATCAATATGGATAATCTTTGTCTGGACTATGCCTGCCTCTGACACAAGCACAACCATAATCTGTCTGCTGTTTGTCTTTATAAACTCTATGTGCTTGACTATTATATTGTCAAATCTTGGGGCAAGGACAACGCCTATGCACATGGACAGGGCTGAAAGAATACTGGATGTTTCTTTCATTACCGACTCCATATCCCCTCCTGCAATATCTCCTATATGATAACTGCTTCTTATCTTCTCCTTTTCAAGAAACGGAAGTTCCTTTAACTTCATTATGCTGTCAATATAAAAACGAAAGCCCTTGTCTGTCGGTATCCTGCCGGCAGATGTATGAGGCTGTTTTAGATAACCCAAATCCTCAAGTTCTGCCATGATATTTCTTATTGTCGCTGAACTCAAGCCAGCAGCATGCTTCGCTGCAACAACCCCGGAACTAACAGGCAATGCCTCTCTGATATAATTCGTGATTATGCTTTGAAGTACTGCCTTATTTCGCTCTGATAGTATTTCCATAGATGGATAATGATTTAACTGCTAATGTTATAAAATAATAATACTATCAAGGGGTAATCAATATTGTCAAGGATAGAAAACCACCCAAATCCCGATTTAGAAAATCAAATCGGGATTTAAACTGACAATACATCCCGAAATACTGCGTTATCGGCAATTTTGCTCCTCACCATACAGATAATAGTATGCCTGCGTCGCAAAATCGCCTACTGCCTTGTCTTTCGGGCGTCTTGTCAGTTTTCCCAAAATCCTAAATCGGATTTTGGGAACCATTTGCATCAGTCAAAAAACTCTGTAAAAACCGCATCTGACAAAGCAAGTCCTCTTTGAGTCAATCTAATAATATCTCCATCTGCCTCAATTAAATTATTTTTTTTTAAGTCAGGAATAACTTCAAAATATTTATCTGTCAGCGGCAGATTAAATCTTTCACAAAACCGCTTCGCGTTTATGCCATTAACCTGCCTTAAACCAAGAAATATAAATTCTCTAATTGCCTTTTCCTTTGTAAGTATTTCCATGCCGGATGCTGCATTGCCATGTCTTTCAATCTTATCCATATATTTAAAAACATCTTCCTCATTCCAGAACCTTTTGCCCCATGTCTCGCTTGATATATATGAATGCGCGCCAGCGCCTATTCCAATGTAATCAAGCCCCTGCCAATACCGCAAGTTATGTTTTGATTCATAATCAGGCAGAGAAAAATTTGATATTTCATAATGGATATATCCTGCATGCTTTAACCTTTGAATTGCTGATTCATACATTAAAATATATGTCTCTTCATCTGGCAGGATTAAATTCCCTTTTTTTTGCATACAATAAAATTCCGTGTCTTGCTCAATTGTCAGCCCATAGATTGAGATATGTTCAGGTTTTATTGAGATCGCCATTTCAACTGCAGTAAGCCACATATCAAGAGTCTGTTCAGGAATACCAAACATCAAATCAATGCCGATATTTTCAAAACCCGCATTTCTTGCATCCCCATATGTTTTTACTGCATCTTCTGTATTGTGTATCCTGCCAAGTATTTTCAGAACCTTATTATCAAATGACTGGACACCGATGCTCAAACGGTTTATGCCAAAGTTTTTATATTCCTTAAGTTTATCTTTATCAACTGCCGCAGGATTTACCTCAATTGTAATCTCTGCCTCGCTCTTTAATTTAAAAGATTTATGCAGTTTGTCCAATATCTCTTTAATATATTTTGGCGAGATTGCAGAGGGTGTGCCACCGCCGATATAAATAGTATCAATAGTATCAGGCGGCTTACAATGTATGGAGTCTTCTTTTTTTATTACGGATTCTAATTCGTTGATGATAGAGCGGATGTAATCCTTTTCAGGGATTGGGTTTAATGCAAATGAATTAAAATCGCAGTAAGGGCATTTTCTTTTGCAAAATGGTATATGGATGTATATGCCAAGTGTTGTTGACATTGAAAAATGACCTTATTATACCAAGTTCACACTCAAAAATATCCAGATGCAAGGCGGCGAGGAGTGAGCAGCGGAGCATACTTTTTTAGGTATGTGAGCAGCGCAGCGACGAAGCCAACGAAGTAGATGGGCATTTTTCAGCGTGAACCATCTATTTCTCGTTTAAATCCCATATCTTTTTGAACATATCCCATGGAGATATTATACCAAGAATCCTGTCCTTGTCGTCAACAACATAAATATTCTCAACGGATTTTTCCGCATTGACAAATATTGCTGCAATCTCAAATACAGCGGCGTCAGGGCTTATCTTTACAAAATCCTTATCCATAACATCAGAGATATTCTTGCCTGCAAGTTCTCTTGCCTTTTCATGCAGTTTAGGAAGGTCGGGGGCAAATTTTACATCCTTTAAAAGCCCGTCTGCCACATATCTTGGAAGCACAGATTGGATGAGTTTTCTTGCCTTAAGCACGCCGATAATCCTATTGTCATTATCAACCACCGGCATCTGCCGTATCCGTTTTTCAATTAAAATCTTCATTGCATCCTTAACGGTTTTTTCCTTCTGTAATGTAATTACGCCTGTTGTCATTATATGCGCTGCATTCATTTTTAATCCTCCTGAGTTAATTGATGTAATCTGTCTTTGTAATCTGTGTAATCATATATTCTATTACAGATAAACTAAATACAAATATATTGTTGATATTATAATTGATATAAGCATCAATGGGAACGCCATCTTCATATATTCAATAAAATTAAAAGGCCTTCCTGCCCTGTCTGATATGCCTGCAACAATAACATTTGCAGATGCGCCAATCATTGTCCCGTTTCCACCAAGGCATGCGCCTAGAGAAAGCGCCCACCAAAGCGGCAGGACAGCATCGCTTCCGCCCATCTGGACGCCAACCTCTTTTATAAGGGGCAGCATGGTCGCAACAAAAGGTATGTTGTCTATAAATGCAGATGCAATTGCAGAAACCCACAATATGCTCAAAACCATTACTGTCTTATTGCCTGCTGTTATATCCATAAGTCCTTTTGCAAGCATTGATATAAGCCCAACCTCCTCAATACCCTTTACAACAATGAATAGGCCTGTAAAAAAGAATATGGTTGTCCATTCCACCTTTGTTGAGATTTCATGCACATCATCCCCTGTCAAAAACAAAAGCACCCCTGCGCCAAGCGAGGCAATTGTCGCAGGCTCAAGGTGCAGTTGCCTCTGAAATAAAAACCCGCCTATAACAAGGGCAAGAACAGCAAGACACTTTCTTACAAGCGCCCAATCCTTTATAGCATCCAATTCATTGAATGCCATAATCCTTTGCTTTACATCATCAGCAACCTTTAACTTTCTGCCGTAGATAAAATAAAACGGGACAAGTGTTGCTGCCATTATAACAATAATAGGAGGGGTTAAATTTCTTACAAAATCCATAAAACTCAAACCTGCCGCGCTCCCTATCATTATATTCGGAGGGTCTCCGATAAGTGTCGCTGTGCCGCCTATATTGGATGCAAATATCTCAACAAACAAAAACGGGTAAAAATCTATCTTCATCTCCTCTGCAAATAGTATTGTCAAAGGAGCCATCAAAAGGACAGTTGTAACATTGTCCAGAAATGCGGATACAAATGCAGTAACAACAGCAAGCATTACCATGAGCCGCCAGGGATCGCCTTTTGCCACCTTTGCTGATTTTATTGCAAGGTATTGAAACATGCCAGTCCTCTGGCACACAGCAACAATTACCATCATGCCGATTAAAAGCCCGATTGTGTTGAAATCAACGCCATGAATCGCCTGTTCTTGATTCAAAACGCCAAGAAGGACTAAAACACTTGCGCCGAGCAATGCAATAACAGCGCGGTTAAACTTATCCCATATCAATGCGCCGTAGACGCCAACAAAAACAAGGGAAGCAAGCAAGAAGTGGTTATTCATAATTTAATTTAATATGAAACCCTAAATTCTAATATCTAAATCTTAATGTCTAATAAAATTTCTAATTTCTAAATCCTAATTCCTAATAAAATGTCAAATGTCAAAAATAAGGGGCATTGGAAATTTAGTCATTGGACATTTTATTAGAAATTAGACATTAGGATTTAGATATTTTCATCTAACTCTTGCTTCCTCTTTTCATAAATACCTCAACCAAATATACGCTGTTGATATAACAATTGAAATTAACATCAAAGGGAACGCAAGCGCCATAAATTTAAAAAACCTTATTGGATAGCCTGCCCTTTCTGAAAAGCCTGCAACAATCACATTTGCAGATGCGCCGATTATTGTTCCATTCCCGCCAAGACATGCGCCTAAAGATAATGCCCACCAGAGCGGC
>JACRNI010000010.1 GCA_016234925.1 Deltaproteobacteria bacterium
AATGAAAAGGGCGTAAATATTATAAAAGAATATGACCCAAGCATACCTTCCATATTTGGTGATAACGAGCAATTGACGCAGGTGTTTTTAAATATTGTAAAAAATTCCATTGAGGCGGTAAAAGGCAAGGGCGAGATAAAGGTTGTAACAAGGTTTTTAACAGATTTTCATCTTATTGAAGAGGGTTACAAGGGCGGGAAGATGGCGGAGATTCAGATTAAAGATAATGGTTCCGGCATTTCAAAGGCGAACATTGAAAAGATATTCACGCCGTTTTTCACAACAAAGAAAAAAGGCAGCGGTCTCGGACTTGCAATATCATTGAAAATAATAAAAGAGCACAATGGCTTTTTTAAGATAAACAGCGAAGAAGGCAAAGGCGCTGTTGTTTCTGTTTTGCTGCCGATTGCAAAGGAAATAGATGATACGATTACACTGATTACATAAAGAAGATTACACAGATGACAACGAAGTTGTCATTGCGAGCCTGTAAGGCGTGGCAATCTCTTGAGATTGCTTCGTTTCACTCGCAATGACATTTCAGTGTAATCTGTTTTCAAAAAATCTGTGTAATCAATTTCTTTCATAGGAGAAGCAGTCAATGAATAAAAAGGCAAATATCCTTGTTGTTGATGATGATGAATCCATCCTCTGGGTTGTTGAAAAATCTCTAAAGGAAAAGGGGCTTAATGTAACAACAGCAAAGGATGGGAAAACAGGATTCAAACTTATTGAGGCAAATGATTTTGATGCCGCAATCATAGATATAACAATGCCTGAAAAAGGGGGGCTGGATATTTTATCTGAAATAGATAAAGAAAAGAATCTTCCGATTGTAATCATGACAGCGCAAGGCACAATGAAAAATGCAGTTGAGGCAATGAAAAGGGGCGCATTTGACTACATAACAAAGCCATTTGACTTGAATGAACTTGAGGTGATTGTTGAAAAGGCAATTGAGAATAAAAGATTAAAAGAGCAGGTCTCTTTATTAAAAGTAACATTAAAACAAAAACTGGCAAAGGAAACAACCATCATAGGCAAAAACAAGGCAATGCAGGATTTATTTAAGACCATTGGAAAGGTCAGCCCGACAGATGCAACTGTTATTATATACGGCGAAAGCGGCACAGGAAAAGAACTCGTTGCAAAGGCAATACATGCAAACAGTTTAAGAACAGAAGGGGCATTTGTTGCAATAAATTCCGCTGCAATACCAAAGGATTTGATGGAGAGCGAACTCTTTGGCTATGAAAAGGGCGCATTCACAGGCGCTTTAGAAGAAAGGCACGGGAAATTTGAACTCGCAGATAAAGGCACATTGTTTCTGGATGAAATCGGCGATATGTCTTTGGATGTCCAAAGTAAACTTCTCCGCGCTATTCAGGAAAGAGAGTTTTACAGGGTCGGCGGCAAAAAACCAATAAAGGTTGATGTTAGGCTTATTGCCGCAACAAATCAGGACATTGAAAAACTTGTTGAAGAAAAGAAGTTCAGGGAAGACTTGTTTTATCGTCTGAATGTAGTGTCAATAAAAATCCCTCCGCTCTGCACAAGGCTGTTGTGCTGTCGCCAAATCCAATCTTATCCAGCAAAGACCTGTCCATCCCAAAGAAAAGAGGCGCGCAAAAAGAGCCGCTTGAAGAGATTATATACAATAGATTAGAAGATATTGTTAATAAACTTGAAGGCAAAGGCAGCCATGGATTATATGACATGATTGTGCCGTTTATGGAAAGACCTTTGATAAAACTTGTCCTGAAAAAGACAAAAGGAAATCAAATCAAGGCAGCAGAGGTGCTTGGGATAAACAGAAATACTTTGAGAAAAAAGATAAAGGAGTTGAAGATAGTGTTGAAGGATTTGTGAGTTTGTTTTTCAGGAAATATTTGACGCTGAAAAATGCCCTAAAATGTATTACTTGTCAAATAAATCATAAATGGCATCTTTTATACACCTTTATAAAACAAGTTCTAGAGCGAGGACATATTACTTTCTTACGCAAAGTTCCTCAAATCTATCCAAGTTCAAAGATACTAAATACTTACCCTTATCACCACCTAAAACAATAGCCTGTTGAAACTCATTCATAGCATCATCACATCTATCAATATCTAAATAAAGCGTACCCAAATTCACGTGTACATTAAAAGCTGAAAAATTTAAAGCCAAAGAGCTCTTATATTGTTGCAACGATTGAACTACATCACCTTTCAATTGAAGAGCCAATGCCAAATTGTTTCTACTAGTAAAATTATTGCTGTCTAAACCAACTGCATAGCGAAACCAAAAAACAGCATCAGAAAACTGATTACGTTCAAAATAAGCTGCACCCAAAAAATTTACACTCCTAACCTTATATGGAGATTTACGAACCACATCTACCCAAAGAGTAATATCATCTAACCATACTCCATTCCTTATAAAAGACATAACTGATAAAAAAATAAAACAGACTATAACAATATCGCACTTTGGTAATCCGAAAAAAACCTTCTTCTTCAATCCGCTCCGCCCTACCATGCAGCACTTATAACAGAAATTGATTATTATGACAAGAAATTCTCCCCCATCCAGAAGACACAACTGCCAGTGCAAAACGCCTTTTTCTTGACATGCTCAATAAAAATTTGCTATAAATTAAAGCGTAACAAGAGAATTCTGTTCTGACTATTTTACAAGGCAAGGAGGTTATTATGGCTTTTTTGCATTTAGTCAGGTTAAATGCCTCTGTTAATGCCGTAATTTATAAACACTCACCTAATCAACTTCAACTTTTTTGCAAACAAGCCGTATTTTCTATATTGATTGTTATTCTGCTTTATAGTGCTGCTTCTGCCGCTGTATGTGATACTGCTACTCAGCCAGCAGTGGGCGGAGGTTTTTATTCACCGAATTGGTATAGTGCTCCTCCTTGGATTTATTCTTCTCGCTACTATACTTGGTATGATGCGGCGAGTGGATACTGTTGTCAAAGACTAATTGGTTGTGATGGTACGGTCTACGATGCCACGATAGCTTGTATGAGTTTTGATTATAATCCCCCTCTTCCGGGTTGTTCTGACTGCACGACCTGTCCTGATGGGAGTCAGGCATGCAGTGGTGCTGTTTGTCCTGCTGGTTCTTGTACCGATGGTATTCAAAACTATAATGAAACTGCCGTTGATTACGGCGGTAGATGTGGAACTTGTTCTGATGAAATTCAAAACGGCGACGAAACTGGAATTGATATTGGAGGGCGTTGTGACACCTCCACAACTTCCTGTTCTAACAATATTTCTAACAATATTTTGCTATCTTTAAACCCTGCTGAGATAATGCCAGAAAGTGAGACAGAAATTAGCGTGATTGTCTGTAATATGGGCAACAAAGTGCCAAATTATCCCATCACCCTCGAAGCCATTGCACCTCAATATCAGAGCGGTTCATGTAATGACTGTGGCGGTCATTCCCATGATACCAATAGACCTATTGGAGATTTTTTATCATCTGCGGGTAGTTCTGTAGGTTCTTCTATACAGGGGAGCACAAACATAAATGGTGAGTTTAAAATAAGATACCGGGCAAGTAAGTTCGGTGGGTTAGAGACAATAAGAGTATGGGAAACAGAGGAACCAGATATTCGTGATGAGAAAAGACTTTCAATAAGGATACCAGAACTAACCTTGCTACCTGATAAACAAATCTATGTAAAGATAGGGGGGACAAATAAACATTTAGGTCCCCCTATCTCTATAACTGACAATAACCATTATGGGACAGCAAGAACAGTTGAGGCGATTTCTTCTATATCTGTTGTTTACTATGACAAAGGTGGAGAAAATCTATTAATCAATGATATGAGTTTGCCCTATGGCGGTGGTTTCGATATTTATGGGGCATGGGATAGCGATATAGATTCTCCACGGTGTTTACAAAGAGGGCACTGTACTCACAGAGTTGGTAGAAATGCTGATATATCTGGAACAGGGCAAGGAGGGAAAGTGACAAAGGAAAGAGAGTTGGAGTGGGCTATTAAAAAAGTGGCCAGAGATATGCAGATAAATATTGATTATAAATATCATAGAAATCATTACCATTTTACTTTTGGAGAATGAAAATGATAAGAATCATATATACGGCATTACTCTTTTTTGCCCTTAGCCTGTTTATAATTGAAAAATCTTTCTCTCTGACAAAAGAAGAAATTCTTTCATGTGTAGTTTCTGCAGAACCTAGAAACAAAGTTGATATGATAGTAAAGGCACAATTATTATTTGATGGTAAATTTTTCCAGTACGACTATACGCTTATAAGTAAATCAACAAGTAGCCAAAAGGTCGTAATGTTTAGTGTAGATCCTTTTGATAAGAGAAAAGGCAAATATCAGACCTATGATGATAAAGGGATAGAACAAAAGGCCCCTACGGGTTGGAATACAACGGTCGGTTTAACACGTATTACCGCTTTGTGGGGTTCGGATAAGGGATATGAATTAGCTCCTGGAGGTTCAGTAACGGGTTTTTCATATATTACCCCTACTTTACCTGGTATAATGGATTATTATGCCGAAGGTCTGGCACCTATACCCGAAGTCTCATGTGAATTTGATGAGCCGATTCCTGGCTACGATGATCTTACACCCTATGGACCTGGTGTTGTAGGCAAAACCATCGGCCCTACCGCCCCTCCTGCTGATTTTGAACCAATAGACTTTCTCAATTACATTATCAACATGAAGCATGAAACCTTTTCTTTAGGCTGGATACCAAATAAGGGTATAGAGCAGAGTCTTGATGTAAAACTGAATGCTGCAAAAAAGAAGATTGAAGTAGGTGATATAAAGACAGCCCAAAACATCCTCAGTGCCTTTTTAAATGAACTAGAGGCACAAAAGAAACATCTAACATCCGAGGCTTATGGGTTGTTGAGATACAATGTAGAGTATTTGAGAAGCAGTTTATTATAGGCGTGGGCTTTGCAGTTTCATTTCAATAAAACAGAAAATAGACATCTGTCCTGCTTTTTATTATGAGCCAAGAGCAATACTAGAATGTTTCTTCATGTTACACTGCAAATCTGAAATAAACAACATCCTTCAAATACAAATTATATCACTCGGTTTTGAGCCTATTAAAAATCAACAAAAAATCCCGGCAGATAATTTTTGATATGCCCTTTTATAATCCTCTGCCATCTGGGCGGAAGTTTGTTAAGATATTCGCAGCCCTTTTTAAATTCTTGAGGCATTGCCTTAATCTCTCTTAATATTGATGCAATCTGCAGCATATCTTTTTCTTTTTTGGTTTGCGCCTTTCTTGTCTTCATCACCAGTATTTTATGAAATGCAAAAACACATGGATTTGGGACATAATAAGCAAAGCCCTTTGTTTGCACATGGATTGGCTCATCAAAGAGCATCTGCATATATCGCAAAGGTTCGGCATTTATCCCGAGGTCTTTTATTAAAACCGCCTTATCAGCGCCTTTGCCTTTTTCTGGCGTTAGAAATTCTATTTTAAAAATCCCGTTTGTAAAATATGTTGACCCGTCAGGATTAAAACCAATAGAAAAACCTAAATCAGACAGGATGGATTCTATGTCCGCCTTTTTTCCTTTGTACGGATAAGGCACAAGAAAATCTACATCCTGTGTCCTGATTGTCGGCAGTTTCATATTTAATGCATCTTTATATGCAGAGAGGCAGTGCGACCCTGCAAGCATTGTATTTATTTTATGCTGTGAAAAGAGCCGCAGGATTTCCTGAACTGTAGCCGTCTGCGCATCAATAGCCTTTGCTATCACATTTATATTGTCAAGGATTTCCTTTTTTTGCGCCTCAAGGGTTTTTCGCCTGTTTATTTTTTGGGTTAATTCTGCAGAGGACTCTCTGCCGATTGAAACAGATTTGACCTTTTTGCCTTCCCTCCGCTGATGGTAATAATAGGTAATCCCGCCTATCTTTTTAGCAGAGATACTGCCTTTGGGAAGGTTGTTCATCTCTCTATCTATACGGGAAAGTTCACGGATGAAAAAGACATAATTTTCTTCAAGTGTATTCTTAACGACAGGCATGATTAACTACATATTAACTACATTCTCGCATAATGTCAATAATGTAGTTAATCCATAACACTACACAGCAAACCTGAAATAAACAACATCACCATCTTTCATAACATATTCCTTGCCTTCAAGACGCATCAAGCCCTTTTCCTTTGCCTTTACTTCAGAGCCTGAATTTATATAATCATTATATGATATGACCTCTGCCCTTATAAACCCTTTTTCAATGTCTGAATGGATTGCGCCTGCTGCGGTTTGCGCATTTGTCCCATTTTTTATTGTCCATGCCCTGACCTCTTTTTTGCCTGCAGTAAAAAATGTTATGAGTCCCAGAAGTTCGTGGCCTTCTTTCGCAAGGTTGTCCAGACCTGATTCCTTTAAGCCAAGTCCTTTTAAAAACTCTGCCCTTTCATCCTCATGGAGTTCTGCTATTTCTGCCTCAACCTTTCCGCACATTACAACGAGTCTTGCGCCTTCTTTTTCTGCAATGTCCCTGACAACATGGACATATTGAGACTCGCCGTGCAATCCATTCTCATCCACATTTGCAACATATAAAACAGGTTTTGCTGTCAGTAAATTAAGTTCCTTCAGGAGTTCCCGCATATCATCATTTAATTCAACAGACCGTATCGGCTTGCCATTCTCAAGTGTATCTTTAAATATCTTGCACGCATCCATTGCTGCAACAGCTTTTTTATCGCCTGTCTTTGCAAGCCGTGCAGTCTTGTCCAGCCTCTTTTCAACTGCCTCTAAATCTGCAAGGATGAGTTCTGTGTTTATTATCTCAATATCCCGTTTAGGGTCAACACTGCCTGCAACATGAATCACATCACTTAACTATCATCTCTGCAAGTTTATAAAGCCTTTCATCCCTTACAGGAACCATCCCGACATTCGGGTCAATTGTGCAGAATGGAAAGTTTGACGCCTTTGCGCCTGCTGATGTCAGTGCATTGAATATCGTTGACTTGCCGACATTCGGAAGCCCCACTATGCCGCATGTAAAGCCCATGATTTTATTCCCTCCTAATTAGTTTACGCTCAAAAATCCCACAATCTTTGTTCTATCGCTTTTAACAGCCTCTCCAGTGTTTCTGTCTGGAAAGCAGATATTGAAACAGCGTCAAATCTCCTGCAAAGGTTTTTTAAAATCTCTTTATCAATATTATCCTCTTTATTAAAAACCAAAATGCTGGGGATATTATCAAGTCCTACATCTTTAAGGATTTTATTTACAGAGTCAATCTTTTTTTCAAAATTCGGACTGCTCACATCAACAAGATGTATGAGCAAATCAGCATCCTTCATCTCTTCAAGTGTCGCCTTGAATGCAGTCAGTAAATCCTCTGGCAAATCTCTTATAAAGCCGACTGTATCTGTGATTATTGCATCCCTCTCTCTTGGAAACCGCAGTCTCCTTGAGGCTGTATCAAGGGTCGCAAACAAAAGATTCTCAGTAAATGTCCGGCTCTTTGTAAGCGCATTTAAAAGCGTTGACTTGCCTGCATTTGTATAGCCGACAATGGATATAATGGGTATGCCTGTTTCTGCCCTGCGCCTTCTCCTTTCATACCTGCCTTTGCTTAATATTTTTAACTGTTTTTCAAGATGTGTAATCCTGTCCTGAACACGGCGTCTGTCATTCTCAAGTTTTGTCTCGCCGGGTCCCCTTCCGCCAATGCCCCCTTCAAGCCTTGATAATGCAGTGCCTTTGCCTGTCAATTTCGGCAAAAGATATTTCAACTGCGCAAGTTCCACCTGAACCTTGCCGTCCCTTGAGTGCGCCCTGTTTGCAAAAATATCAAGAATCAATTGAGTTCTGTCAATTACCTTTAATTCTGTGATTTCTCCAATCTCCCTAACCTGTGTCGGCGTCAGTTCCTGATTGAAGATAAGCAACCCCGCCTCGTTCTGAAGCGCCTTTATAATGAGTTCCTTGATTTTTCCCTTGCCCAAAAGATACTTTGGGTTGATTTCTTTCGGCCTCTGTATGATTGTATCAAGCACAGAGATATTGTCTGTCCTTGCAAGTTCCTTTAACTCCTCAATGGATTCTCCCTGTGTTTCTTTATCCTCTTTTGAAACACTTACAAGTATCGCCCGCTCCCTTTTATCATTCACATCCCTGACGAGCGCCCTGCCCATCTCATTCTCAAGGGCTGAGATGAACTCATCAAACTCAATCTCAAACCTGTGAAATGGTTGAGGAGCGTGGATTTCATAAGGTGTTGCCTCAAGGTTAAAAGGCAATAAATGGGCAAGATAAATATTCCCCGGCAGACCGTTTTCAAGAACCCCGACTGCGCACATTATATCCAGCCTTAAAATTGCAAGGTCTGTCAAGTCATCCTGTGAAAGAGGCTCATTTTTAAGGTGCGTGTGGATGCACCTGACGCCGCGAAGCCTTTTTCTGCCAAGGGGATATTTATCCAAAATAGGTATAACAATCTCTTTCTCATCGCCGACAATAACATACTCAATAAAACCCTGTCGCGATACAATGACACCGATTTGACGATTTATCTCTCTTGATAGTTCTGTGATATATCGGGCAAGTTCTGGGGTGATGAGTTGAGATGCAGGTATCCTGCGGTTATAAATCCGCTCAATCCTTTTTATTTCATTTGCCTTAAGACCTGTTGTGTTGCCGTGTATGATTGGAATGCGTTAAAACCTCCAAGATAAGATAGAATTTACAAATAAATAATACTATGATAAGAAAGCAGTATCAATAGTTTTTTCGGGTTTGTAGAAACAGGTCTTCAGACCTGTTCAACATGGCTGAAGCCATGTTTCTACACAAAACTTTTTATAGAGGTTTTAAATGCCATTAAAAATCTTTAACTCCCTCTCAAATCAAAAAGAGGAATTCAAGTCTATAAAAGAAAATGAGGTAAAGATGTATGTGTGTGGGCCTACGGTTTATGACTTGAGCCATATAGGACACGCAAGGAGCGCTGTTAGTTTTGATGTAATCTACCGCTACCTCAAATACAAAGGTTTTGATGTCAAATATACAAGAAATTATACAGATATAGATGACAAAATCATAAACAGGGCAAATAAAGATGGCGTAAACTGGAGCGAAATTGCGGAGAGATACATAAAGGCATTTGATGAGGATATGGCTGTGCTTGGCGTAGAACTTCCAACTTTTCGGCCAAAGGCAACAGAGACAATAAAAGAGATTATTCAGGTTATTCAAAAATTGGTTGATAATGGTTTTGCATATGTTATTGACGGCGATGTATATTTTTCTGTAAGGAAATTTAAGGACTACGGGAAACTATCCAAAAAGAATATTGAGGAACTTGAAGCAGGGGCAAGGGTTGAGGTGGATGAGAGAAAAAACGACCCTCTTGATTTTGCACTCTGGAAGGCAAGCAAACCAAATGAGCCATCATGGGAAAGCCCGTGGGGAAAGGGCAGACCGGGCTGGCACATTGAATGCACTGCAATGAGCCAGAAATTTTTGGGCGAGACAATAGATATTCACGGCGGCGGAAAGGATTTGATATTTCCTCACCATGAAAATGAGATTGCGCAGAGCGAGGCAGCAACAGGAAAGCCGTTTGTCCGATACTGGCTTCACAACGGTTTTGTAAATATTGAAAAAGAGAAGATGAGCAAATCCCTTGGGAATATTCTGGCAATCAGGGATGCCTTAAAAAATTATTCAGCAGAGGCAATAAGACTTTTTCTTTTATCAAGCCATTACAGGTCGCCGATAGACTATTCGCCAGAGTATCTAAAGAATGCAGAGGCAGAACTGGACAGGTTTTATACAACCTTGAAACGAATGGAAAGGGATTGGCCTGATGTTGCAAATGGGGTTATAAATGAAAACAGAAAAAAAGAACGTATCCAGCCATACATCAATGCTATGGATGATGACTTTAATACCGCTCAAGTAATAGGTTTTATATTCAAAGAGATAAACGAGGCGAATCGTTTAATGGATGATGCTTCTAAAGGAGGCGTCAGCAAAGAATTTCAAGAGGTTTTGCCGATAATCAGGGCGATATTTAAAGAGATTGGCGTCATCCTTGGTGTTTTCAACAGAACTCCTCAGGAATATTTTAAAGAAAAGAAATCCCGCAGTGGAGTTCCAGCAGATGAAATAGAAAAACTCATTGCTCAAAGGGCAGCAGCACGAAAGAATAAAGACTTTAAAAAATCTGATGAGATAAGAAAGGAACTGGAAGAAAAGGGTATATTGCTTGAAGATACTCCAAAAGGCACAGTGTGGCGGGTACGGTAAGTTTTTCAGATTTATCTTGTATCCATCATTGCTTTATACTCAGGGCTTTATACTGTGGAAAAACAATTCACCATCTTTGAAAACTCCATCTTTATCTAAAACAACCTTCAATAAAAACGGCTTTCGCGGCGGCATTGAATTGAATCGGATGTCGTAATATTCAATGATGTGTTCACCCTCTGACATCTTCATTGTAACAACAGGAAACCTTGCAAACCATTTATAGACCTTGACCATTTCAAGAGAGTCAGCCTTTTTTATCATATACAGAGCGTCATAACTTCGCATACCTGCGTTGCTCCTCGCTCGTCGCTGCGGCGTATGCTGAAAATACGCCTCACTCCTCGCTTCGTCGCGGCCCGACCCACGCCGCTGGCGTGGGTGCCCCCTGCTTTGTTCTGACGCTCTGTATGCGGATTTATTTATGTCGTTGTGTATAGCATCGTCTGATGAAATTTTATCAAACGCCAATGTATTTATTGTATCTCTAACTATATCAATATCCATCTGATAAAACCTCTTTTCATCCTCAATGAACACGGACCATTTGAATGGGGAAAGAGGCATCGGGATTGCCTCAATCCTTGACGCATTTATATTTATTCGCTGCATCTCTGCTTTCGCAGATTTTGCCGCAAGATTTTTAGTCGCGTATGCAAATGCGAGATAGGCAAAAATCATAATAATAGCGGTTACTGCAATCGTTCGCGCCTTTTCTTTTTTAAATGTCCATAAAATCGGCGGAAGGATAAATATTAGAGAAAAATACGGGTCAATTATAAATACAAGGTCAAGGCTGTATCTATAATTATCAAATGGAAAAAATATTTGCGTTCCATAGGATGTTATTAAATCAAGAAATATGTGGGCAATGATTCCGAGTATCCCAAGCCCCGCAAGATTAAGATAATCAATCCTTTCCTTTGTTTGTTTAAAGAAAATAGGAACCCAAAAGGCAATTAGTATTGCAAGCGGCATAATGCCGATTATAGAATGCGTAAAACCCCGATGATATTTTAGATATGCAATTGGTCCAAGAAGGCGGAGTGTTATATGGTCAATATCAGGGATGACAGCGCCTACAACAAGCGCAATGGTTGCAGGTCTGCCCCATTTCTGGTAAAAACCTGTTCTTGATAATAATACGCCTGAAAGGGTATGTGTTAGAGGGTCCATCTGGAAAGGTTAAATCTTGGCGGTCCCAACGGGATTCGAACCCGTGTCTATGCCTTGAGAGGGCACTGTCCTAGGCCTCTAGACGATGGGACCGTGTCGCTTTGCTACATTGTAAAGTGTAAAATGCAAATTGTAAATTGTAAAGTGTAAAGTGTAAAGTGAAAATTTTAAATTTTAAAATTTACAATCTTCATTTTGCAATTGCCGTAAGGCTGATATACCTTTACCTGTTTTCTATCCAAATTGTCAACAAAGAAAAGATTATCGCATCTTCTCCATATCATATAATGATTCCATCTCCTGCACATATGTTTTTTCATCATCAGGATGAAGTTCAATCTTCCGGCGCTGGCTTCCTATCAAACCCTGCGGTCTTGCTATCATCATTATAACAAGCATTGCGCCGAATATAAGCATCCTGTAGTTTGCAAGCCCTCTCAATATCTCCGGCAGTATGATGAGTGTTAATGCGCCGATGATAACTCCGGGTATGCTTCCCATTCCGCCAAGCACAACCATTGACAAGACAAGGACAGATTCCATGAATGTAAAACTTTCAGGCGAGACAAAGGCAAATTTTCCTGCGAAGAATACGCCTGCAATGCCTGCCCAGAATGCGCCAAGGCTGAATGCGAGGCATTTCATGCGGATTGTGTCAATGCCCATTGCCTCTGCTGCTATTTCATCCTCTCTTATAGCGATCCATGCCCTGCCTGTGCGCGAATTATTCAATCTATGAACCGCAATTATCGTTATCACTAATATTGCAAGAATTAAATAATAAAAATGGATGGGCTGGTTAAATACAAATGAGCCTATCCTTGGTCTTGCAATGCCTAAAATCCCGTTTGGCCCGCCTGTCAAACCGTCCCAGTTATTGAGGACAATATGGACTATCTGGATAAATCCCAACGTTACGATTGCAAGGTAATCCCCCCTGAGTCTTAAAGTTATTATGCCGATGAGAAGTCCGAAGAATGTTGCAAGGAGTCCGCCTATAGGCAGTGCAAACCAGAATGAAACTCCAAACTTTGTTGATAATAACGCATATGTGTATGCGCCGACTGCATAGAAGGATATGTAGCCAAGGTCAAGAAGCCCTGCGAGACCAATAACTATATTCAAACCTAGTGCAAGCACAGCATACATCCCTGCCAATGTAAGGACATCAATATAATAGTTGTTGAGAAAGTTTGGGAGCGCCAAAAATATCAGCAGCAAACTTAAGTTTGCAAACAGGATGCTTCGTTTGTTTAGACTGATTTTTTTGTGTGATGCCCCGAGTGATGGTTTGATGAATGGGATGATATTTTTTATGTGAGATAAAAGGTTAGATGTTGTGAAGAGTGAAAATGTAATCCACCCGCCGGCAATTGCAATGGATGTAATAACAGCCCCTTTTATACCCATAAATGGCATTACAAGCGCGCCGAACCAAAGAGAGATGAAGATATATTTGTACATTAGTTTTGAGTTTTGAGTTTTGAGTTTTGAAGCATTTTTTCAAATATCCTTGCCGCTTCAGCCCTTGTCTTTTCAATGTCCTGCGTATTGTCTATTACAAAATCCGCAAGTTTGGTTTTTTCTTTTAAAGGCATCTGGCAAGCAATCCGTATCTTTGCCTCTTTCTCTGTTAATCCATCCCTTTGCATAATCCTTTTTATCTGCATATCTTCATCAGCATATACAACAATTACTTTATCCATCTCCTTGTAATGTCCGCTTTCAATCAAAAGCGCAGCATTTATAACTATGACTGCATCAGGTTTTTTGGATTGTATATCCTTTATCCGTTTTTTTTCTTCTGCTATTATTTTAGGATGGGTTATCTGATTTAGTTTTTTTAGCAAATCCTTATTATTAAATACAATCTCACCTAGTTTTTTCCTGTTTATTGTTTTGTCAGGGTTAAGTATGTTTAAACCGAATTCATTAACTATATCATTATATGCAGGCATTTGAGGCATTGTTATCTCGCGCGAGATTTCATCTGCATCAATTATATATGCGCCAAGTTCCTTGAAATAATTTGCGGCAAGGTTTTTACCGGATGCTATGCCGCCTGTTAGACCGATTAACAAATTGCCTCCTTGTGAATCACACACCGAAAATTACTTTTAAATCTGTGTAATCTGCCTTTATAATCTATGCAATCATCTTATTTATTTATCATCACAAAACTCATCTGCCTTCCTGTTTTTTTATTATCCCGCCTGTATGAAAAGAATAAATCCTTTCTGCAAGATGTGCAATGATTTGCTGTCCAGATATTTTTCTTTAACAAACCAGCACAAACCAATTGAATATAGTTTGCCCTTTTTAAATCAAGTTTCCAATCAGATTTTTCTAATTTAATAAATTCTTTGTAATCAGGGAATGTGTTTTTGAATAGTTTGACAACAGATTCAGCAACATTATAACAGCATTCCCCTATACATGGTCCAATGGCTGCAACAAGCGTTTCAACCGATGTCCCAAATTTTTCGCTCATCGATAAAATTGTTTTTTGCGCAATCTTTTTCAATGTGCCTTTCCATCCTGCATGAACAATGGCTATTGCCGTATTCAAAGGGTCAAGCAAGATTATCGGCACACAGTCTGCTGTCAGGACTGCTATTGCAATGCCTTTTAAATTTGTAATTATCGCATCTGCTGAAACCTTTTTAGATAACGGAGTTTTCTTGTCTATTATAAATATATTATCGCCGTGAACCTGATTTACTGTTATGAGGTTTAATGGATTAAAACCAAAGACCTTTGCTGCTTTTGTTTTATTATATTTTACATTTGATTCATTATCGCCGTCCCTTAAATCAAAATTCAAGGAAGAAAAAACACCACCACTTGTCCCGCCTGTTCTTGTTAAAAATGCGTGGCTTGTTGCAGCATATGCCTCAAGTTTTGGGCATGCGATATATTTTATGTCCTCCTTGTTTTTAAGCAATACTGTTCTCCATAACTTTTATTATGCTATCCATGTCTTTTGGCAGAGGGCTGTTAAATTCCATGTATTCATCTGTTTCAGGATGTTTAAAACCAAGCGTCGCAGCGTGCAGAGCCTGTCTTTTTAATCCCTGAACAGAGGCTCTGATATTTGTTGGCAAAAAAGAAGGCATGGTTTTTTTGCCATAAACTGTATCCCCGACAACAGGATGATGGATGGCTGACAGATGAACCCTGATTTGATGCGTCCTTCCTGTTTCAATTCTGATTTCAAGGAGTGTCCAGCGGCTGAATCTTTTTAAGACCTTGTAATGCGTAACAGCGCTCCGCCCCCTTTTTGCTGAAATTGACATCTTTTGCCGGTGGCTTATATGTCTGCCGATTGGCATATCAATTATCCCCTCATCATCTTTAACAACACCCCAGACAAGCGCTATGTATTTTTTTTTAATAATCCGCTCTTTAAACTGTTTTGTAAGCGAGAGGTGCGCCTTGTCGTTTTTTGCCGCAACAATAGCGCCTGATGTGTCTTTGTCAAGCCTGTGAACAATGCCGGGCCGCAGCACACCGCCTATGCCTGATAAATCCTTGCAATGATAAAGAAGCGCATTTACAAGGGTCTTTTCTGTATTGCCGGCGCCTGCATGAACAACCATGCCTGCCGGTTTATTGACAACGATTATTGATTTATCTTCATAAAGTATATCAAGGGGGATTTTTTGAGGAGTTACCTCCAGTGTCTTGGGTTCTGGGATAGTTATATGGACAACATCTCTATCCTGCAATTTGCGGCCAGCCTTTGCAGGATGGTTATTTAATAAAACATTTCCAGTATCTATCAGTTTTTTTATTTGAGAGCGGCTTATTTCCGGGATTTTTTTTGAGAGGTATGTGTCAAGCCTTTCGTGAATATCAGAAGGTGATAGATGAAAGGTTAAGGTCTTTTGCATAAGACGACAGATGGGCATTTTTCAGCGTGAATTACCATATATCTGACTCAATGTTTCCGCTCCGCTTGATAAGTATGTCAACCACTGCCTTGTTGTAGTAATTTGTCTTTTTTGCAAAATCAGGCTCAACCCTGCTTGCATAGAGGTCAAGCCCTTCCTTTAATTCCTTTGCAAGGAGTTCAAATATATTGTCGTTCTTTATCCCTTCCTTTACCTTTTCCTTATTGTAAAGGACAATGTCAGATATGATTGTTCGGGCAAGTCTTGCGGCTGCATCAGGTGTGTTTATTAGAGCCATATTTTCACCACAGATTACACGGATTTTGAAAAGCGATTACGCAGATTAGAAAATATAAATCTGTGTAATCTTGTTTTAATCAGTGTAATCATTTTTTACCTTTCCTTTAAAATCTCCTTTACGAGCAATTCAGCGCCCCTTTCTGCATTCAGTTTAACCAGCCTTTCAACAAGGTCTGCATCCCTTTTTTTTAATGCATCTACTATATCCACATGCTGTTCAACAGATTCCTTCATCCTTCCGGGCAAAGAAATAGATGCTATCCTGAACCTCTCAAACTGCTGAACCAGCGTATGCAAAAGTTTGCAGAGTTTTTCATTTCCGCATGCCTTTAAAAACACATCATGGAACTGGTTGTCAATTTTAGAGAATGTTTTAGCGTCATTTTTTTCAGCGCATCTTATCATCTGCTCATTCAGATGCTCCATCTTGTGCATCTCTTTTTCAGTGAGTTTGCTGCATGCCGCCTTTGCCGCATAACCTTCAAGCACGCTCTTTATTGCATAAAAATCCCGCACATCCTTGTCAGTTATGGGGCTTACAATAGCGCCTTTTCTTGGTGTTACAGTTATAAAGCCCTCTATCTCAAGTTGTCTGAATGCCTCCCTTATAGGTGTTCTGCTTATTCCAAACCTCTTGGCAATATCTGACTCAGGCACTCTTTCACCGGGCTTTAGAGCGCCTTTTATAACCGCCTCTTTAATAGAATCTACTATCCTTTCCCTTAAAGTAAGGTGCTTTTCCAATATATCCACTCCCTGAACTATTAAATACTGTATGCGAAAATCCCTGTCAAGCCTAAAATTGTTCATGCTGAAAATTACCCACCTGCTTTGTTGCCCGACCCATCCTTATGGATGGGTACCCCGGCTGCGCTGCTCACATACCTGTAGCGTTGCTCTTTATGGGCAACGGAACCGCTGGGGATAAACCCCAGCGCTACATGCTCGGCGCCTCGCATCTGGGCAATTTTGAGCATGAACTCCACAAACACTATTCAGTGCTGAACTGATTCACAACCTGTTCAAACCGTTTAATGCCGCAATCTTATAGGCATCTGAAAGCGTAGGGTAGTTAAATACCACATCCTTGAAATAATCTATTGTGCCGTTAAAACTCATTACAGCCTGACCAATGTGTATAAGTTCAGACGCCTTTTCTCCGATAATGTGGACGCCGAGCAAATGTCTTGTTTCCCTGTGAAAAAGGAGTTTCAGCATTCCATGCGTATCGCCGATTATCTGCCCCCTTGCAACCTCATGAAACATCGCTGTTCCAACCTCGTATGAAATGCCCTTTGATGTCAAACCTTCCTCTGTCTCGCCGACCATTGAAATCTCAGGGATTGTGTAAATGCCGTATGGAAGATATGATGCAATATCACATGTAACACCTTCTTTTTGAAATGCGCGGCATACCGCCCTTCTGCCCTGTTCCCTTGATGTTGCCGCAAGCGATGGAAATCCGATAACATCGCCGACAGCATAGATATTGTCCGCAGATGTCTGGAATGAATCATTTACCTTTAAGAGTCCTTTGCTGTCAGGTTTTATGCCGAGCGCGCTTAAGTTCAATGCATCGGTATTTCCAACCCTTCCCATTGTGTAGAGCATTTTTTCAGAGACAACCTGTTTGCCGCTTTTAAGCTGCGTTGCAATCCTGTCTTTTTTTTCAACAACAATGTTTGTAACCTCTTCATTTAACCGCAGAACTATGCCGGCATGTCTCATCCAATATGTAAGGCTGTTTACAATCTCTTCATCAGCAAATTTTAACAGCCTTTCCTTTTTTTCTATTAAAGTAACCTGCACACCCAGCGCGGAAAATATGCAGGCATATTCGCAGCCAATCACGCCGCCGCCTATGATCGTCATGGTTGACGGTATCTTATCCAGTTTTAATATTGTATCGCTGTCATAGATGTGTTCTTGGTCAAATGGAACTTCTTTTGGTCTTGCCGGTCTTGTGCCTGCTGCAATGATTATGACATCGCCGAAAAATTCATCTTTTACGCCTGCCGCATTTTTAACAGCAAGCCTGTTTTTATCAAGAAATGACGCCTCTCCATAAACTATCTCAATATTATTTCTTGAGAAATGGTCTGTTATAACCTCCATCTGTTTTCTGATAACATCATTTTTTCTGTAGATTAACTCATGCAGGGTTATATCTCTGCCAACCGTGCATTGAAAACCAAAAACAGCCCTCTGCTTAAATCCTGCCAGAAATACAGCGGTCTCCCGCAGCGTCTTGCTTGGCAATGTCCCTGTGTGCAGACCAGCGCCCCCGATGTATTGCTGTCTTTCGATGACAGCAACTCTTTTCCCAAGTTTTGCCGCCTGAACTGCAGCCTTTTCACCGCCGGGACCAGAGCCTATAATGAGTATGTCAAATTTTTTCATTTCTTAAGAAGTATAGCAGATGCCTTTCAAAAGGCAAGGGCATATCAAACACCCAAAATCCCAAATCGGATTTTAGGCAAATATTTTAAAAATTCCTTCGTCCTTGCCAAATCAGGCGAAAATCTATATCATAATTACTATGGACAAAGAGACTTTAGAAGCCCTTGAATACCATAAGATTATTGAAATATTGTCAGAACTTGCAGCAACCGCTTGCGGCAAATCCATCTGCGCATCTATAAAACCAGCCGTTTCATTTGAATATATAAACAATGCGCTCCTTGATACATCTGAGATGCAGGAGGTTTTGAAGGTCTATAAAAATATCCCGCTTTCAGGGATAAATGATGTAAGGCAGTATCTAAAAAAATTGTCCATTGAAGGCGCATATCTCCTGCCTGAAGAGTTTTTGGAATTAAAATCCACGCTTGTTGCAATCCACTTCATAAAAGATTTTTTTATTCCCATCTCTTCAAAATATCCAAGGACATCTGCAAGGACTGCAATCCTTTCCCTGTATAATGAACTTTTAAATAGCATTGAAGACACATTTGATGCAAAGGGTTTTATAAAGGATAATGCCTCGCCTGAACTCTCATGGATAAGAAAGGAAATATCAGAGACAAGGGTCAGGGCAAGGAATATATTAAATGAACTTTTAAACCGACAGGATTTAAAGCCTGCGTTTCAGGAAGATTTTATAACTATAAGGGATGACAGGTTTGTGCTTGCATTAAAGGCTGATTTTAAGGGCAGGATTAAAGGCATAATACACGGCGAATCAGGGAGCGGCGAGACATATTTTGTAGAGCCGTTTGAAACCGTTGAACTCAATAATCAACTCACAATGCTTGCAAGGGATGAAAAAGATGAGGAGATAAAAATCCTTAAAAACCTGTCAGGTCTTGTAAAGACAAGGAAACATGACATTGAAAAGGATATTGAGGGGCTTGCAGAAATAGATGTAATTCATGCAAAGGCAAAACTCGGCATAATGTTGAATTCAGCCATGCCTGAAATTTCTGCTGGGGGCAACGTCCATATAATAAATGCAAGACATCCTTTGCTTGCCTTAAAAAACAGCGCTGTGCCGATTGACATCCATCTTGAGGAGCACAAAAGGGTTTTTATAATATCAGGCGCAAACACCGGCGGCAAGACTGCTGCGCTTAAAACACTTGGGCTCATTATGCTTATGGCGCAATCAGGGTTTTTAATCCCTGCGTCAGAAGGCAGTCAGATAAATATATTTGATAATGTTGTAGCGGATATTGGGGACAGGCAGGACATACAATTAAATCTGTCCACATTTTCAGGGCATCTGAAAAGGCTTGGCGAGATACTTGATACAGCAGGCGAAAATACGCTTGTGCTGATAGATGAAATCTGCGACGGCACAGACCCTGTTGAGGCAGGGGCACTTTCCCTTGCAATCCTTGAAAGGCTTAAAATGCTTGATGCAACGACAGTTGTGACAACGCACCTGAATACGCTCAAGTCCTTTGCATATACAAATATCTTTGCTCAAAACATATCTGTAGAATTTGATGAAGCAACATTAAAGCCCACATACAAATTGATTTACGGCATACCGGGACAGAGCTGCGCATTAACAATCGCTGAAAAATGGGGCATGGGCAAGGATGTTATTGAAAGGGCAAAGGAATTTTTGAAAGGCACAGAGGGCGCGGGCATAGAATTTATAAAGTCTCTTGAACAGGAAAAAAAGACGGCAATGGATGAGAGGAAACGATATGAGAACTTGAATAAAGAGGCTGGTTTGTTAAATGAAAGGCGGAGACAGGCAATAGACAGGTTTGATGAGGAAAGACACAAATTGCTTGACAGGGAGAGAAAAAGGGCAGAGGAGGTTATTAAAAAGGCAGAACAAGAAATCAAAAACATAGTTGCAGAGGCGAGGGTTCAAGGGAGCAAGGATGCAAGGGTTCAAAGAGAGGCGGTAGAGGACATAAAAGCCAAAACCCTTGATGCGCTTAAAACAGAAAAAAAGAAATCCTCATATACACCTTCAATCGGCGACATTGTGGCTATTATGGGGCATGGGAATAAAGGCAAGGTTATTGATGTAAATGCAGAAACAAAAGAGGCAGATGTTCTGGTCGGGAGTGTTAAGGTTAAGGTAAAGTTTGAGAGTATTGAAAAAGTACAGGGTTCAAGGGGTCAAGGGATCGAGGGGTCAAGGGGAAAAACAACCATACTGCTTGAACCCTTTTCTAAAGAGATAAACATCATTGGTCTAACAATTGACGAGGCAATGCCGAAGGTTGACAAGTTTATAGACAATGCCCTGCTTAATGCTCTGGACAGTGTTGTCATTATACACGGCTCAGGAACAGGCAGGCTGCGAAACGCTGTCCAAGAATATTTGAAGACGCATAATGCTGTAAAAGGTTTTCACTTCGCTGACCAAAAACACGGCGGCGCGGGCGCAACAGTGGTTGAATTGGGTTGATAATAATACTGTTTGACAATAATAACGCCATGCGTTATTATTGGTATCAATGATTAAAAGTTTCGCGAGCAGGGAAACAGAAAAGATATTTAATCGTGAGTTTTCTCGTAAAATCCCGCAGGCTATTCATCAAACCGCTCGGCGAAAACTTGAAATTCTGGACGCAGCCGAGGCGCTTCAGGATTTGCGTATACCGCCTTCCAATCATCTGGAAAAATTATCAGGTGACAGAAAGGGACAATACAGCATCCGCATTAACATACAATGGCGCATATGTTTTGAATGGCAAGACGGGGATGTTTATAAAGTAGAAATCGCAGACTATCATTAGGGAGGCATATATGATTAAACAAAAATTACAGCCGATTCACCCGGGTGAAATTCTTATGGAAGAATTTCTTAAACCTATGGGGATTAGCCAATATAAATTAGCAAAAGATATTAGTGTGCCGGCAAGACGCATCAATGAAATTGTTCAAGGGAAACGTGCCATTACTCCTGATACTGCGTTGAGGCTGTCGCGTTATTTTGATCTTTCAGAGCGATTTTGGATGAATCTTCAAGCACGGTATGACATTGAAATAGAAAAAGACAGATTGAGCGACAGACTTAATAAAGAAGTTCATGTTTACGCTGCTGCTATTTAAAAAAAAGTATAGAGAGATGAGGAAAGAGCGTTTTGGGCAACTCATGATTCAACCGAGTTTATTGTGAGATAAGAAATTATTGAGCATTCAGAGTTATCCCCTTTTCTGTCTATCACGCTAAAAGTAATGTTAGCCTGAAATCATATATGCAGTTGTATAATTTCTGTCAACATTCTATTGGTTTTTGTATGGACTTTCAAGTTTGGTTTTGGTAAAAGGCAGAAAGTGTATAAGAACTTGTTATGCCTCTTTAAAAAGACGCTATGCTTGACTTTTTATTGAAAATATTGCCGGGAATCGTCACTGCCATATTAGCTTCTTACTTGGCAGCGAAATGGTCACTCCGAAGGTTTTACTCGGAAAAATGGTGGCAAAGAAAAGAAAATGCGTATGTCGAGATCATAGATGCTCTCTATGATCTTATCCAGTACTGTGAGATTCAAAAGGAAGATTACGGTGGAGGTACTGGTTACGCTGAAGATAAAATGAAAGAATTTAGAGAAAGATACAGCCATGCATTTTGGAAAATAAAGAAGACAACAGACATTGGAGCATTCGTTGTTTCAGCCCGAGCCGCAACGATTCTAAAAGAACTACGAGATCGACCCCAACTGGAATGGAATGAAAACCCCCCTTGGGATATCTATGAACAAGACTATAAATACTACAAAGATGCGTTGAATAAAATCGTTCAGGTAGCAAAAGATGACTTAAAAGCAAACAAGGCATAACAGGTGCTCCACCTGACCGCTATTCCGCTACGCTTCATAGCGGCAGGTGAGATTGGCCGTTATGGCAAAAAAACCCCCAAGTATTTAATTGACAATAGGTATACTAAAGGTATAATTTATATACTATGGAATTTGAGTTCAATTCCACGAAAAGTAACGGTAATAAGAAAAAACATGGCATAGACTTCGACGAAGCCCAATTGCTATGGAATGACCCCGATTTGATAGAGATTCCCGTAAAAACCAGCGATGAACCGAGATTTTTGGCAATCGGGAAGATTTCAGGAAAACACTGGTCAGGAATCATTACATATAGGAACGGGACAATAAGGATTATCTCGGTGCGTCGGTCAAGAAAAGAGGAGGTTGAATTATATGAAAGCTCGTGAATTTGACAAAAAATTTGATGAAGGAGAGGATATTTCCAAATACCTTGATTTATCGAAGGCAAGGAGACCAGAGCGGGAACAGAAAAGGGTAAATGTTGACTTCCCTTTGTGGATGATTAACTTATTGGACAAAGAAGCCAGCCGTTTGGGTGTGCCTCGGCAATCTATCATAAAGGTCTGGGTTGCAGAGCGCCTTGAAAAGGCATTTTAAATTAATCCTATTCTAACAAGCCGCTACAGCGGATGCATTAAAGAGGCACAGGAAAATTAGATACACATCCCCCATTTCCCCTGTTAGTTACCAATACTACTTTTTCGTTATAAATCTCTTACAAACGGCAAAGCAGTAGTGCTTGATAAGAATAATAATTATTGCTAGACTTGGAAATGAATTTCATCCCTTTGGTTTCACTCAGGACAGGCATCATTTACAACGTCCAATACCGTACTTAACACCAAAGGAATATCTGGAATATAACCAATGCAAAACAAAAAAGGATAGAACATGACATTCATTCCTGATGAAAAGATAGATGAGATAAGGGAGCGGGCTGATATAGTCCAGATTGTTTCTGAGTATGTGAGCCTTAAAAAGGCGGGCAGAAACCATAAAGGGCTTTGTCCGTTCCATTCTGAAAAAACCCCTTCATTTACAGTCAGCGAGGACAAGCAGATATTTTACTGCTTTGGCTGTCATGCAGGCGGGGATGTGTTTGCATTTTTGATGAAGCATGAAAATATGTCATTCCATGAGGTTGTCCGGCATCTTGCAAATAGATACAGCATTGAAATTTCTGATGAGGGAAGGGTCAAGGGTCAAGGGTCGGGGGTCAAGAGCCAGAAAGAACAGATGTTTTCAATAAATGAGATGGCTGCTGAATTTTTTATTAAAAATCTTTCTCAAGATTCAAAGGATGCCCCTGCGGGCATTAAGCAGGGGGATGCCCAGAATGCAAGGGATTATCTAAAGAAAAAAGGATGCCCCTGCGGGCATTAAGCAGGGGGATGCCCAGAATGCAAGGGATTATCTAAAGAAAAGGGGTTTGACAAATGACATTATCAAGGAATTTAAAATCGGGTATGCACCTGATTCATGGGATGGTGTTTTGAATTTTTTGAAATACAAAAAATCCCCTCTGGATATTGCTGAAAAGGTCGGACTTATTATTAAAAAACAACCAACATCAACTAGCCCCCAGTCCCAAGTCCCAAGTCCCCACTATTATGACAGGTTCAGGAACAGGCTAATGTTCCCGATTTTAGATGTTCAAGGCAGGATTATCGGTTTTGGCGCAAGGACTTTGGGCAATGACGACGCAAAATATATAAACTCCCCTGAATCAGAAATATTTAAAAAAGGCGAGGTGTTTTACGGCATTCATCAGGCAAAGGCATCTGCATCAAAACAAGGTTTTGCGCTGGTTGTTGAGGGATATTTTGATTTGATAGCACTTCATCAATTTGGTTTTAAAAACTCTGTTGCGACAATGGGCACTGCGTTAACAGAAAATCATTTGCGGAAATTAAGGAATTATTCAAGCGAGGTTTATGCGCTTTTTGACGGCGATGATGCTGGAAGACGCGCAGCGCTGCGGAGCATTCCGTTTTTTCTTGATGAAGGCGCAAAGGCAAAGATTGTGCTGATTCCAAAAGGCATGGACCCGGATGACCTTTTGAGAAAACACGGAAATGCGCCAATGGGAAAATGTATAAATGATGCGCAGCCTTTTATGGATTTTCTGCTGGATGAGACAAAAAAGAAATTTGACACAACATCATCCAGAGGCAAGATTACATTTATTGAAGAGGTCGGCGCATATATCTCAAAAATGAAAAGCGATGTGGAAAGGAATTTTTATATTGAAAAAACAGCGCATCTCATACAAGTAGGTAGAGATGTGGTCGCATCTGCGATAAAAGAAGGGTCAAGGGTCAAGGGTCAAGGGTCAAGGGTCATGCCATCTAACAGAGAAATAATCTCTGCAAAGACATCAGGCGTAAAACTGGCTGAAGAGACCATAGTAAAAATCTTGATGGTTTATCCAAATCTATATAATGAAAATATTTCAGATGTTATAAATGTATTTAGGGAAAACGCATTAAAGGAAATCGGGATGCTTCTGGTAAAATCATTGAATGCAAAAAATGGGATGCTTGAAATTGCGGATTTAATAAACAAGGTTTCTGATGAAAATATAAAAAAATGGCTCATCAAAACATCCATGTCAGACAATGAAGAAATAAAAGAGCATCCTGAAAAGATATTAGAGGATTGCTGCAGAACGGTTATCACTAATAATGTGGATAAGGAAGAGGCAAAGGCGCTGCTAAAGCGGTATCAAGAGGCAGATAAGTCAGGGGACAGGGATATGTTTGAGACAGCAGCAGCGCAATTTCTTGAAAAAAAGAAAAAACTTTCATGAGTGTATAACAATTATCTTTTAACAGGCTGTTGAAAAAGCCATCAACAGCCATGATTACACAGATATTTCAAGGAGTTTTAATCGGTGTAATCTAATCTTTTATCTGCGTAATCAGAGATTGTTGAGTTTTTCAACAATCTCTTAGAAACATAACTATGCAGCAAGGCGCCAAATACTGAACCAGAGATAGGCGCAAGCCAGTATATCCAGTGGCTTTCAAAATTCATGGTAACAATTGCAGGACCAAATGAAAGGGCAGGATTCATAGATGCGCCGCTTATTCTGCCTCCCAAAAAGGCATCAATACCTACTGCCGCGCCAATTGCCAAACCTGAACCAAACCAGTTTATTTTTTTGCCTTTGGCAGCGCACATTATTACAAACATAAGCAAAAAGGTCATGATGAATTCAAGCGTAAATGACTGGTATGAAGAACCGCTTGGCAGTGTAATGCCGAGTGTTGTTGAGTTTCCAAAAAGCAGATACAAAGAAAATGATGCGGCAACTGCGCCTGATATTTGGGCAGCGATATAATATAAAATTTGATTAGACGGAAATCTCTTACAAACTGCAAGCCCGATTGTAACAGCAGGATTTATATGGCCGCCTGATATATGCCCAAAAATATAGACCATAAGGAAAACTGAAAGGGCAAAGGCAAGGGATATACCAACATGGGTTACAGCGCCAGTATATATCTGATTTACAACAATGCTGCCTGTGCCAATAAAAACCAGAAAATATGTTCCAATAAACTCTGCTGAATATTTTTTCATTCTACCATTTATTCCCTCTCCACTTTGGGTAGCCGCAGGCTTTAGCCTGCGTGTAACATATTGATTTCTCTTAAACCTCATCGCAACCTAAAGGTTGCGGCTACCTATTATGACACAGCCCCAAAGGGGAGAGGTTAGGGGAATATTACTGCTCCTTCTGCAGAAGTTCCTCAATCTTAACACCCACCTGTGAGCCGTGTCCGCCAAAAACAGAGCCTGTGATGCGCTTTTCAAACCTCTTTAATGCAAGTTCATAAGCCTTTGAAGGAAGCGCTATATAGCCGACCTCTTTAGATAAACTGCCGCTGTTTTTCATATAGAAATCAATAAATCTTTTTACCTCTGGCTTGTCAGCGGATTTTTTGCTTACATATATAAATAAAGGTCTTGCCAAAGGCTGATATGTGCCGTTTACGACATTATCATATAATGGAAGAATAGGGCCCTTTCCGTTTTTATCATTCTCGTCATCTATTGCAACAAGTTTCATCTTGTCTTTGTTATGCTCATAATACGCAACTCCGAAAAATCCAATGGCAAGGGTATCTGATGCAATGCCCTGCACAAGAACATTGTCGTCCTCGCTTGATGTGAAATCACCGCGGCTTGAATGTTCCTTGCCCACAATCGCCTCTGTGAAATAGTCATATGTGCCTGAATCAACGCCAGCGCCAAATAAATGGATTTCTTTGTCAGGCCAGTTTGGGCGAATCTGATTCCATTTCTTAATCTTTGCCTGCGCCTCTGGCTCCCATATCTTTTTAAGTTCCTTCACAGTCATATAATCAACCCAGTTATTCTTTAGATTTATCATAACTGCAAGTCCGTCGTATGCAACAGGGAGTTCAATGTATTCAATGCCGTTCTTTTTGCAAAGTTCAACCTCTGTCGGCTTTATAGGCCTTGATGCATCGCTTATATCAGTCTCGCCGCTGCAGAACTTCTTAAAACCACCGCCTGTGCCTGATATGCCCACTGTTACCCTTGTCTTTCCCTTCTCGGTCTTTTGAAACTCCTCTGCAACAGCCTCAGTTATTGGAAATACAGTGCTTGAGCCATCTGCCTTAATAAGTTCTGCTGCATAAGCCTTTCCTGATGTTAAAATTAAAATACATACGATTAGATTTGTTATTAGTTTTTTCATTTTTTAATTCTCCTTTTTTAATTTCAATTTTTATAACACTTTTTATTGCAAAAATCTATTACCTACTGCACCCTTTCAACATCTTCTGTATCAAGTCTCAAAGTATGCGCTAAAAGTATGGGGCAGCGGTAATACTCCTCTGTTGCGCAGTATACATTTGTTTCATATATGCTCGGCGACATCATTGTCAATGATACATTGCAGACATTAACTTTTCTGCCTGTTTCTAAATGCGGACATTCCATATTCATCACCTCCTTTTTTTTATATTTGCATATAAACTACCTTGTTTATGTTACAGGATTATGACAGGGATGTTACAGAATTAAGGAGAATTATTTTAGAAACTCAGATGCTGGAAATACAAAATTCTTGACACAATTATGTGTAGTATAATATTATAATTTTAATTAAACATGCACAATTTTGGAGTAGTTTTATGAGACTTTCAACAAGAAGCCTTTATGGCGTAAGGGCTATATTTGATATTGCTTACAATTATGGCGGCCAGCCTGTTCAGGTAAAGGACATCTCAAAGAGACAGCGGATTTCGCCAAGGTATCTTGAGCAGATATTTCAAAGGCTGAAAAAGGCAAACGTCCTGAAGAGCAAGAGGGGGCCGCAAGGCGGTTATTATCTTGCAAAGGCGCCAAAAGATATTACAGTAGGCGATATATTAAGGGCAACAGAAGGTTCTCTGCAGCTTGTATTCTGCACTACTGTAAAAAAGATTAAAAAATGCGATTTGATGGAAAGATGCGTTACAAGGTCAATATGGGAAGAGATGGGGCAAGGGATGACAAAATATCTTGATTCTGTTACAATACAAGACCTTTGCAAAAAAGGGCAGTTGCTTGGGATTGAGAGGGAACTTCCGCATGGTTTGATGTATAACATATAATCTTAAAAGGAGATGACATGAAAGATTACACCGATTATAAAGGTAGATTACGCAGATTAAGGCAAAATAGTAGTTTTTAATCTGTGTAATCGTATTCCCAAAATCTGTGTAATCAATTTCTTTCATAGGAGATGACATGATTGCAGCAACACAATTAAGGGTAGGGATGACCATATTATATAATGGAGAGCCGTACAGGGTTGTAAGCGTCCAGCACATAACACCGGGCAACTGGCGCGGCATGGTTCAGACCAAGATGAAGGGTCTTAAGACAGGGGCAACCGTTGAAAACAGGTTCAGGTCAGAGGACAAGATTGAAAAGGCGCATATGGAGCAGCATGAGATGGAATATCTGTATTCAAGCGGAACAGACTATTATTTTATGAATACTGAGAACTATGAGCAGATAACATTAGGAGCAGATGAACTTGGGGACAATGTCTACTACCTTACCCCCAATATAAGATTTATGGTTGATTTTTATGAAGGCAGGCCTGTTGGCATAGAGCCTCCTCAGGTTGTTGAACTTACTGTAACTGAAACAGCGCCTAATCTAAAAGGCGCAACAGCGACAAACTCGCTTAAACCTGCGACCCTTGAAACAGGCATTGTTGTAAATGTGCCTGCATTTATTGAGGTTGGCGAAAAAATCAGGGTAGATACATCAGAAGGCAAGTATTTAGAAAGGGCAAAATAGCATTCTGAAAAACCACCTTTTGATGTCATTGCGAGGAGCGTGAGCTACGAAGCAATCTCTAACTCATTGATTTATTTGAAAGCGAGATTGCTTCGCTTTGCTCGCAATGACAACTTTTGGGTTTTTCAGAATGTCCTTTTATTTATGACGCTGGTATAGATTCTTTTGGTCTCTATTGTCTCACCTTACCCCTGCAATATCCTGCTAATTGACACCCTCAAAACTTGTGCTATACTTAACAAAAGATTCTGACAATGAAAGTTTAGCTGATATAAACATATGGAGGTTAATATGGCAAAAGGCAAGATTACAATAAGCGTTATAAAGGCTGATGTCGGGGGTTTTGTAGGTCATTCCAGTTCGCATCCTGAAATCCTTGAGACTGCAAAAGACAGGCTTGTAAATGCAAGGGAAAAGGGCAGCATCATTGACTTCCATGTATTAAGATGCGGGGATGACCTTGAACTCATTATGACGCATGACAAGGGCTGCGATAATAAGACAATCCATGAACTTGCGTGGAATACATTTACTGCTGCTACAGAGGTTGCAAAGGAATTAAAATTATACGGCGCAGGACAGGATTTATTAAAAGACGCATTTACCGGAACAGTAAAAGGCATGGGCCCCGGCGTTGCAGAGATGGAGTTTATTGAGAGAAAGAGCGAGCCTGTAATAGTTTTTATGGCTGACAAGACTTCATCAGGCGCATGGAATCTTCCGCTTTATAAGATATTTGGAGACCCTTTCAATACAGCAGGGCTTATAATTGACCCCTCAATGATTGAAGGCTTTTGTTTCAATGTGCTGGATGTGAAGGAAGGCAAATCCATTACGCTTTCCTGCCCTGAAGAGACATATTATCTGCTTGCGCTCATAGGCGCTACAAGCAGATACATGGTGGCTTCGGTCTATAGAAAAAAAGATAAAGAGATTACAGCGTCTGCATCAACTGAGAGATTAAGCCAGATTGCAGGCAAATATGTTGGCAAGGACGACCCTGTTATGATTGTCCGATGCCAGTCAGGGCTTCCTGCAGTTGGCGAGGTTTTGGAGGCGTTCAGTTTTCCGCACTTAGTTTCAGGATGGATGCGCGGCTCGCATCATGGGCCGCTTATGCCTGTGCCGTTTTATGAGGCAAATGCAGTCAGGTTTGACGGTCCCCCAAGGGTTATTGCAGCAGGCTTTCAAGTTTCAGACGGCAGGCTTATAGGTCCCCATGATATGTTTGATGACCCGAGTTTTGATTTGACAAGGAGAAAGGCAGGAGAGATTGCAGAATACATGCGAAGGCACGGCCCTTTTGAACCGCACAGACTTCCGCTTGAAGATATGGAATACACAACACTTCCAAATGTGCTTGAGAAGTTGAAGGATAGATTTGAGAAAAAATAAACCCACCTCATGTGTAGCAGCGGACATTTATGTCCGCTATAAATTATAAATGCCGACAGACCTCCGACCTAAAGGTCGGAGGCTACGAGGTCGGGAACTACAGGGGGAAGGGGAATTTTAAAATCGCCGATAAATCGGCAAACCACAATACCTTGCATCTGTGCGATTTTTGAGCGTGAATTATGAAATTTTTCGGTGAAAGATGGCAATAGAAAAACTACTCCCTGTCGGCAAACTGCCATTAAAAATCTTAAAGAGATTTTTAAATAGGTATGCTGTTTTAGATAAAACTGTTGTTGTCGGCCCTGATATTGGGCTGGATGCCGCTGTAATAGAATTTGGAAATAAATATTTGCTGGCAAAGACAGACCCGATAACATTTACATCTGAAGACATCGGCTTATACACAATAAACATAAATGCGAATGATATTGCCGCAATGGGCGGCGTTCCAAGATGGTTTCTTGCAGCAATACTTCTGCCGGCGGGCAGGGCAGATGCGAAGATGGCAGAAAAAATATTTTCTCAATTGTCCAATGCCTGCAAAAAATTAAACATATCATTCTGCGGCGGGCATACTGAGATTACATCAGGCATTGACAGACCCATTGTAATCGGCCAGATGCTCGGCGAGGTTAAAAAGGACAAACTTATAACAGCAATGGGCGCTAAAGTCGGCGATGATATTATTTTAACAAAAGGGATTGCAATTGAGGCAGCATCAATAATGGCAAGGGAAAAGGGGAAAGAACTTGCAGCAAAATTTGGGCAGAGATTTGTCAGCCGCTGCAGGAATTTTATAAAAAATCCGGGCATAGGGGTTTTAAAAGACAGCCGGATTGCCATGAAGTTTGGCAGAGTTCATGCAATGCACGACCCGACAGAAGGCGGCATTGCAACAGGACTTCATGAACTTGCAATTGCATCAAAGGTCGGCGTCATTGTTGATAAAGACAAAATCCATGTTTTCCCGGAGTGCCGGAGGTTATGTGATTATTTTGGGATAAATCCTTTAGGCGCAATCGCATCAGGCGCGCTTTTGATTTCAGCAATGGATTCAAAAAAGATTATCACTGGTCTAAAGAAAAATGGTATAAAGGCGTCAATAATCGGCAGGGTCGTTGAAAAGAAAAATGGCGTAAAGATTTTAGAAAACGGCAGACTCAGAAATCTAAAAATATTTGAAAGGGATGAGATAACAAAGGTGGTTTGATTTATCGCACATAAAAACCATTTTAATAAATCAGTCTTCTTTTCCGCTATAGAGTCAATGGCACAATGGCGACATCAAAAGACTTTACTCTCTCCGGTGATTTTGTTAGCATTAAATCAAAAGGCAATATATACGACAATATTGAATATTACTGCAATTATTTGAAGGAGGTGTTGTTATGCTAAAAACATCAGATTCAGGTTTGAATGAAATTAAAAAGGCAGTTAAAAGCTTGCCAGTGAAAAAAAAGATAGAGGTGTTGACGATGCTGGAAAAAGAACTCTTCGCGGCGAGGTTTAAAAGTCTTCTAAAAGAGTTTAGGGAGTCTGCCCGAAAATATCCTATAACAATAGAGGAGATTACTGGAGAGGTGGAATCTGTCAGGCAAAGGCGATATGAAAATCGTAATTGATACGAATATATGGATCAGTTATTTGCTTGGAAGCCTTTTGCAGGATATAGATAAGAAACTTATTTTGAAAGAGATAAAGGTTGTTGTATCAGATGAGATGCTTAAAGAACTAAGTGAAGTTTCATGCCGCCCCAAATTCAAAAATATTTTT
>JACRNI010000011.1 GCA_016234925.1 Deltaproteobacteria bacterium
CGTAAAATGCTTTAAATTCCCGAGTTGCGATGAGACTGCGGTAATGATTGAACTATAAAATACTAATAGCAAAGGGCAAGAGTAGAAACAGGTCTTTAGACCTGTTAAAACAGACTAAAAGGCTAATGGAAAAAGAAATAATAAAAAATCTTATTGACCTCCTTAAACACAGAGTTGATGAATGGGAAATATTTTATTCATCTCAGGACGGCATAAGCATTGAGGCAAAGGATAATGCTGTTGAGTCAATGAAGGCATCGTGCAGCAAAGGCATTGGCATTAGAATCCTAAAAGACAAAAAACTTGGGTTTTCATTTTCGTCAGACTTATCAAACAAGGCGCTCTCTCAAACAATTGATAATGCCCTAACAGCAGGCAGCGCTGTTACGAGTGATAAATTCTATTCATTCCCTGCATCAAAGGATATAGTACCGAAAGACCTCGGACTTTATGACCAATCAATTAAAGATACCCATGAAAAAGAAAAGATAAAAAAGGCTTTTCTGCTTGAAGATGCGGCAAGGTCATTTGATAAAAGAATTACAAAGGTAAGGAATGCCATATACAGCGAATCAACTTTTACATCATCCATATTAAACTCCAAAGGCATAAATTTGATAGACTCAAAAACATTTATTTCAGCAAGCATAATGACAATTGCAGAACAAAATAACGATGCGCAGATGGGCTGGGAAATGGGAACATCGCATTTTGCAAAAGATATTGATGTTAAAAAAATCGGCGAAGACGCTGCAAAAAGGGCGATGGAAATGCTAGGCGCAAGAGAAATCAAAAGCATAAAATGCCCGGTTATGCTTGAAAATACTGTGTCAGTAGAATTCCTTGAAACCATTGCGCCGTCATTTTTAGCGGATAATCTGCACAAGGGAAAATCCATGCTAAAAGACAAGAAAGGCAAAAATATTTTTTCAGATTGTTTAACCATCATTGACAACGGCTTATTGCAAGGAGGCTGGGCATCATCTTTATTTGACAGCGAGGGTGCGAAAAAAAAAAAAACCTCTCTTATAAAAAATGGTGTTATTGAAAATTATCTATACGACACATACTGGGCAAACAGGGAAGGTATTAAATCAACTGGCAATAGTTCTAGGTCAAATTTCAAGTCCGTGCCTGCTGTAAGCGCTTCAAATCTATACATAGAAAACGGAACTGCATCTTTTGATGATATGATGAAGGAAATAGACAAAGGAATTTTAATAACAGGACTTCTAGCCGTTCACACAGTCAATACCATTTCAGGTGATTTCTCTTTAGGCGCAACAGGATTTTATATAGAAAATGGCAAGGTCTCTTATCCTGTCCGAGGCGTAGCAATAGCAGGAAATCTTATGGATTTATTTTCAAGGGTTTCCAGAGTGGGAAGTGATGCAAGATTTTATGGCAATGTCGGCGCACCAAGTCTGCTTTTAAATGAAATGGATGTGAGCGGGTCAGGGTGAATATAGTTGTTGGTTGTTAGTGATTAGTTGTTATTAAAAAATAAACAACAATGCTTAATGCCTTTTCAAACTCCCTATCAATTCCATCAGATTTTTAATCCTGTGCCTCTCGCAATAATCCTCAATCCCCTTCAGTATCTTTATGGTTACATCAGGCTCAACAAAATTTGCTGTTCCTATCTGAACTGCTTTTGCGCCTGCTATTATGAACTCAAGCGCATCGTTTGCTGTCATTATGCCGCCTATGCCTATAATCGGAATCTTTACAACCTTTGATGTCTCCCAGACCATCCTCACTGCAATTGGTCTTATTGCAGGCCCTGACAAGCCGCCTGTAATATTCGCAAGTTTCGGCTTTCTCTTTTCAACATCAATTGCCATACCTGTGATTGTGTTGATTAGCGATATTGCATCACTGCCTGCATCCTCAACAGCCCTTGCCATAATTTTTATATCAGTAACATTCGGAGATAGTTTTGTGATAATCGGAAGGCTTGCTGCCTTTTTTACAGCCCTCACAACCTTTGCAGCCTCTTTTGGATTTGTGCCAAATACAATGCCGCCTTTTTTTACATTTGGACATGATATGTTGATTTCAATGCCTGCAATGCCTGTGCCGTCAAGCCTTTTTGCCACTTCCGTATATTCATCAATGCCTTGGCCAAAGATATTTGCAATAACAGGCGCATTATACTTTTTCAAGAAAGGGAGTTTTTCTTTTATGAATACATCTACCCCGACATTCTGAAGCCCTATTGCATTTAACATGCCTGCAGGTGTTTCAACAATCCTTGGACATGGATTGCCCTGTCTCGGTTTTAATGAAAGCCCTTTTACAATTATTGCGCCGAGTTTATTCAAATCAACATAGGGACTGTATTCCTCGCCATACCCAAATGTGCCTGATGCAGTCATCACAGGGTTTTTGAGGTGTATCCCTGCAATGTTGACAGATAAGTTCGGAGTAATGTCATTGCGAGGCGAAGCCGAAGCAATCTCACTTGGGGATTGCTTCGGGGCTAAAGCCCCTCGCAATGACAGTTTGTGTTGTTTTTTCATATCTTTTCCCAATCTATCTCCCTTGAATCAAATACAGGCCCATCTTTGCAAACCATCTTATAGAGTTGTAAATTATTTCTTGAACTCTTGAACCCTTGAACCCTTGAACCCTTTACTTTTACCGCACATCCCAGACATGCGCCCATGCCGCATGCCATCACATTATCAAGCGAGACATAGCACGGGATATTTTTTTTATCTGCAATTTCTGCAACTGCCTTTAGCATTGGTTTTGAACCACATGCCAAAACAAGGGTATTATTTGACCCCTTGACCCCTTGACCCCTTGACCCCTTTTTTTCTAGTTCTTCTTTAAGAAGTTCTGTAACAAATCCTTTTCCTCCAGTGCTGCCGTCATCTGTGGAAATTGATATATCAACTCCAAGTTTTTTAAAATCATTCAATCCCGGCAAGTCATTCTTATTCCTTCCGCCAAATAATATCTTGCAGGTTGCAACTTGCATCTTGCAACTTGCAACCTGCATATAGAACGGCACAATGCCAATCCCCCCTGCAACCATGATAATATTTTTATATCCATCTGATAATGGAAATGAATTGCCAAGCGGGCCTAATACATCAATCTTATCACCCTCTTTCAATCCTGACATAATCCATGTGCCTTTCCCAACAACCTTATATAATATCTCAATTCCTTGAACCCTTGAACCCGCGCCCAGAGGGCACCCGCCTTGAACCCTGTTCTTATAAATCCCAAACGGTCTTCTTAAAAGCGGGTCTAATTGCTCACTAATCTTCAACATCACAAACTGCCCTGCCTGACAATCTGGAAATCCCCCATCTATTTCAAGTCCAAGTTTGTAATAGGATGGAAGAATATTTTTGTTATATAATACCCGTGAATTCATCATAAATAAAGCGCCTTACTTTTGACTTTTGAGTTTTAAGTTTTGCGTTATATTCATTTCAAGACCCATAACTATTGCATCTTCATTATTGTCAGAATAATATCCTTTTCTGATGCCGATTTCTTTAAAACCAAAACCTTTGTAAAGCATCTGCGCCGCAGTGTTTGAATGCCGCACCTCAAGATAAACAGCCCTTGCGTATTGCTTTGCAAGGAAATCCAAAATAAATTGAATGAGTTTTGTAGCTATGCCTTTTTTTTTAAAATCAGGATGAACAGCAATATTCAAGATGTGAGCCTCTTCTGCAACAAGCCAGATAATTATATAGCCCACAAGGGTTTTATTATTTGATTTGTCCAGCCTTGCGACAAAAGAGCGGGAGAATGGATTTTGTAATTCCTTTTCAAATTGAGACCTTGACCATGGTCTTGGAAATGATACATCCTCTATTTTTAGAACCTCATCAATATCGCCTTGAGACATTGGCAGGATGGTTATATCCAAAAGCAACCCTTATGTTTACCCTGTTAGAAAAGGTGTTGCTAAAGTTGAGTAGTCACACCCATGATTGATACATTTTTATTGACTTTTCTAACAGGGTTTATTTTTCATTCACTGCAAATATAACATGCCATAGGTCTATCTTTTTCAACTTATACTTTTTCTCTACATGAAGATTTGACTTTTTTATAAAATCATTAAGAGAAAGGTCTGTGCGCCAGCCGATTTTCTTAGTTATGGGATTTAGCATCTTCACGACACTGCCAACCATCTTATTATTGCTCTTGAAGTGATTGACTATGACTATCCTGCCGTTCTTTTTGCAGACCCTTTTTACCTCTGATATTGTCTTGAACGGGTCTGGCACAACACTAACAACATGGGATATGAAAACCTTGTCAAATGTATTGTCAGGAAATTCCAGATTCATTGCATCCATTTCCATAAGTTCAATGTGGTTTAAATGGAGTTCTTTTATCTTTTCCCTTGCCTCTTTTAACATGGCAGAAGAAATGTCTATGCCGACAACACTGCAATATTTAGGAAATAGAGGCAAAGACAAACCTGTTCCAACGCCAACATCAAGAACCCTCTCGCCATCCTTTATATCCATAGTTGCAATGGCATGTTTTATCCTCGGGAAAAAAAATCTTTTAAAGATTGCATCATAGGCGTTTGAATAGCCTGCATAAATCTTTTTTATTGCCTCTGTTTCCAATCAAGACACCTCCTTCCTGTAAATCATCTTATCATCCCCAATCTTGTAAAAATCCTTTATCCGCGCTATTTCTGTAAAACCATTCCTCTCGTAAAAGATTTTTGTTTTATAATAATCAGGCTTTGACGATGTCTCTGCGAGAAGCATCCTCGCACCGATGTCTTTTAACACACTTTCAAGGCGATTGACAAGCACTTTGCCAATGCCCTTGCCTTGATATAATGGGTCAACAACTATCCAGTACAGGTCGTATGCGCCTTCTGTCAAAGGGATTCTGCCGTAGCAGATATAGCCAATGACTTTTTCACCTTTATCAACAGCGCAAAAAAAATTATAGTCTTTCTGTTCAGGGTTCCCCAAATAAATATCCAGCAGTTCTTTAGCGCAGTCTTTTTCTTCGTCTGTAAAATTGCCATTTCTATTTACTATAGAGATTATCGCATCCCTGTCAGATGACAAAACCTTTCTAATGTTTATATTCATTTATGGCTTAAGGTTTAAAGAATTTTTTATCTGTGCCATCATACCTTTTAACCGCACAATTTATTATTTCACATATGAGTTTAGAATATGAAAAACCTGCTGCTAAAGCGCTCCTTGCAAGACCGGCATCTGGCGATATATCAGGGTTTGGATTAACCTCTAAAACTTTTGGCATATTATCATTGCCCATCCTTATATCTATCCTTGCATAATCCCTGCAGCCAAGAGCCTTATACGCCTTAATCGCTGTGCAGGATAATTTTTCTTCAATATCTTTTGATATATTTGCCGGGCAAACAGGCACGGTCTTTTTATAAAGCGGACTGGTTGTAATCCACTTTGCCTCATAACCGACTATCTTTGGTATATCCATTGGAAGTTCAGAAAAATCTATCTCTGATACAGGCAGCACATTGGGGGTTTCATTGCCGATAACAGACACATTGAATTCCCTTCCGTCGATGTATTCCTCCACAAGCGCAGGCTGCTTATAAATATCTATGATGTATTCAATTCTTTTTTTAAGCGATGTAATATCCCAAACAACCGCATTGTTGTCTATGCCAATGCCGGCATCCTCATGAACAGGCTTCACAATAAGAGGGAAACTTATGCTGACAGAAGATAAAGATTTTATATCACCTATAACTGCATACTTGGGTGTTGGAATGCCTCTGGCATATAATATATTCTTTGCTGTTTCTTTGTTAAGGCTTAAACCAAGGGTTAAAGGCCCTGAACCAGTATATCTAAAACCGAATAATTCATAAAGCCCTGCGACATTCATCTCCATTGAACTTAAACCAAACGCCCCTTCACAGAGATTAAATATTATGTCCGGCGCACCATGCCTTAACATTTTTATAAAATCTTCAGGGTCATCTTTTAAAGGGACGAGTTTGGGGGCTATGCCATTTTCTTCAATAGCCTTTTTTACAGAATCCGCAGTATCAACAACTCCTTGAAGAGAGATAATATCATCTAATTCGCCCTTTCTTACATACGCATCATCATTGTATGTTATAAAAATATTTTTTGGAATCATAACAAAAAAGCAAATCCTAATTTCTAAATCCTAATTCCTAATGCTTTTATTTTAGAAATTTGACATTCGGATTTAGACATTATATTAGACATTAGGATTTAGGAATTATTTTTACTTTCACGCCTTTCGTTTTTAGTTTTCAGATTGTTGTGTTCAACCCGTATCTCTTGCATGCAATATCCAAAACTGTATTTATAAGTTTATTATAATCCATGCCAGATGCCCTTGCTGCCTTTGGAAAACAGGAGTTATTCTTTGGGTCAGGGAGTATGCCCGGCAGGGGGTTGAGTTCCAGAATATAGGGGTTGCCGCTGGCATCCAGTCGGACATCTATCCTGCACCAATCCTTTATATCCAGAACCTTAAATGTCTCTTTGCATACCGCCTCTATTTCATGCTTTAATGCCTTGTCTATTTTTGCCGGACAGACAAATATTTCCAGCGGATTATCAGGCGTGTCCCATATCCATTTTGCTTCATATGAATAGATAGGCTTGACACCTTCTGGCTTCATCTAAAACCCATTTGATTTTTTTATTCAGTTCTCCTTCATTATGAACAACAGAATCATTTCTTATGCCCTTGCTTGAGCCTTCATAAAGGGGTTTGACGATGAGAGGGAAATTGTAGCCCCCGACCTTTAGGTCGGGGGTGAGATGTGAGATGTGAGATGAAACTACAAAAAATCTTGCTGTGGGAATGCCGTAATATGACAGTATCTCTTTTGCCCTTGCCTTATCAAGGCATATGCCGAGTGTCAGAGGGTTAGAACCTGTGTATGGTATTTCAAGCATCTCTAATATCGCAGGAATATGCGATTCCCTGCTCCTGCCGTTAAGACCCTCCGCAATATTGAAAACAATATCAGGTTTTTCTATTTTAAGTTTTTGATACGCATCCTTGTCAGCCTCTATTAAAACAACTTCATGTCTTTCTAAAATTGCTTTTTTTACAGCATCTATTGTCTCATCATCATCCCATTCAGCATAAAAATCCGGAGGGAGGTTCTCTGTTTCAATTTCTTTCTTTTTAATATTATATGTAATTGCGATTTTCATTTTAGTAACAGATTACACAGATTATAAATTGCAGATTACGCAGAAATGTCATTGCGAGGCGAAGCCGAAGCAATCTCTTGGGATTGCCGCAGTCGCTTACGCTCCTTCGCAATGACAACAAGTTGTCATCTGTGTAATCGTTTTAAAAAATCTGTGTAATCATTTTCAATCATTTTGCAAGATTTTCTTTCACACACATGACAAGTTTTTTAATAACCCTGTCAACCACATCATCAGGGACTGCGTCGGGATATTGCGATTTCCGCCTCATATCGCACATGTCATTTACATAATCAACAACAATGAATTTTCCGCTCTTTACCCCGTTAGAAGTTCCCCTCTCAGAGACACCTGTTTCTTTTATTTCTTTACTGCCTTTTAAAGATACACTTCTAACGGGGTTTATCTTTGCTATCTCTGTTGAAAAAAAATCCAGACAACATATATCGGCTATCCTTCTTGTTATATCTTCAAGTCCTTTCAGCCCGTAATGCTCCATTTCATGGCTAGTTACCCTGTGGTAGATATGCGTATCCGTATCCCACCAGCATGATATTACATCTCCGCATATATAAAAGACCCTGAACCATGCCATCCTGCTGTTCAAGCCTCTTCCAAAAACAACAGGTATGATTTTCTCCTGCAGCAGGTATTTGTCGTGGCTGATTTCCATCCGTGCCTTCACTATCTGGTGAATGGTTTTGGCATCAATAACAACACCTAGTCCGCCGCCTCCGCATGCAGGTTTTATTATGAACGGCATCCCAAGTTTTTTAAATCTTGAAATCTTCATCATAGTATGAAGTTTGGGATTATCTTTCCAAGGCGAGAGGATTATTGTATAAGGGACATTTATCCCATGTGTAAGAAACTCAAGGTGCATGGTTGCCTTGTCAACAGCCCTTGGCAAAAGGGAAACCTCGTTAATCATCTTAAAAGGCAGTTTTCTTGAATGATGCACCAGATTATGAAACCTTGGATTTGTATCAGATGCGCGGTCAATGAACATCCTGAATGCAATCCTGCCTGCCTCTTGCAAACCAAGAGTTTCCTCAAGATTTGACGGATAGATTATATAACTGCTTACCCCGCTTTTTTGGCACTCTTTATCAAGGCTGTAAGCAAAATCCCTGTCATACTGCCATTCCCATGCAATGCCGAGGTCAAAAAATTGTGTCATCGTTCATATTGGTAAAGTTGACGCTCAAAAATGTCTGGATGCTGGTAGCCGCAGGCTTTAGCCTGCGAAATAACGCAACCTAAAGGTTGCGGCTTTTTAGTATGTTGAGCGCAGAAGCCGAAGCGACAACGCCCGGGGCACCCATTGCAAAGCAATGGGTCGGGGCTTTTTGAGCGTCAACTTATTATAAAATAAGGACTGCAGCAGCAATAACCGTCGTATATCTGCCGTCGCTCTTTACAATCGCTGACTGCGTTATATTGGTTGTCCTGACGATTTTATCGCTGATTCTATAAATCTCTTTTTTCTCATCCCACCCTAGATTTGTGTCAAGTTCTATACCTAACGTTGACGCAAGCATTGCTGCGGCAAGGTCTTCTGCATAATCGCCTGCTATCTTGTCTGTCATGCCAAAGGCATGATGCTCGCTTAAGTAGCCATACTGTTTTTTATCCATTGGGATTGCACACCCTACAGATGCCGCCATCAGCCTTCTCGGCTCATTGCTGCAGCATCTTGACATGACGCAGAATGTCACCTGCCCAGGAGAAATCATTTTTAACCCTTGCGCCCTTGCAATAACCTTGCACCCCGGCGGGAATATGCTGGATACTGTCACAATATTTAGTTTTTCAATGCCCGCATCTCTTAACGCCAATTCAAATGAATGCAGTTCTTCTTTATGAGTTCCTACACCCTTTGTGAAAAACACCCTTCTGGGAACCATGTTCATTTATCAAACCCTCCTTTTTCAGTGTCAGTGATTAGTGTCAGTATCAGTGAATGTTTTTTATCTTTATTACTGTCACTGACACTTCCACTCTTCACTGTTTCTTTACTATATATCCCATCATCTTGTAAACAAGTTTTGCAGACATAAAATCAGGCGCAACATTTCCGGGTATCGGGCATAATTCAACAACATCAAAACCAATTATATTTTTTTTGTTGGCAATAAATTTTAACAATTCAATAACATCATACCAGCCTAGTCCGCCCGGCTCAGGCGTTCCTGTTGCAGGCATAATTGACGGGTCAAACACATCAAGGTCAATTGTAACAAAAACATCATCTGTTAAATTATTGCATATATCCTTTGCAGGAATGTCGTTTATAATATCTTTTGCAAAATAGGTGGAGATACCGTGATGCGTTTTTCCTTGCCCCTTGACCCCCCACCCATCCGACCCATCCTTCGGATGGGTGCCCCGATGGGTACCCGCCCTTGACCCCTTCTTTAAAAACTCTGCTTCTTCAACAGATAAACTCCTTATGCCGACTTGAACAATGGGACAAATTTCAGAAATCCTTCTCGCAATGCACGCATGATTATATGGGCTTTCCTGATAAACATCACGCATATCAGCATGCGCATCCATTTGCAAAACAGACATATTTGGATATTTTTTCTTTAATGCCTTAACAAGACCAAACGTTATGCTGTGTTCGCCGCCTAACATCACAGGTATTTTTTTGGCATTTATTATATGCCTTGACGCATCATAAACAATGCCAGCCATCTCCTCTGGGCCTTTTGATGTCGGCTCAAGATAAGGGAGCGTATGTATACCAGCCTTGCATGCTTCTTTGTCCAATTCCTCGTCATACAGTTCCATATGCGTTGATGCATCTATGATTGCCCTAGGACCGTTTCGCGTTCCGCTTTGATAAGATGCAGTCATGTCATACGGCACAGGCAGGACAACAAATCTGGCATTTTTAAATGATGATATTTTTGGCTGAAGACCGCCAAAGTTGTGCGGGATGCTGAATGGATAAGGAGGCATATTATGTTTCGTTACCATCCCAACACCCATGCAAAAATCAGCGGGGCAACAATGCTTGCGTCTGATTCAATAATAAATTTAGGGGTATCTATCCCTAATTTGCCCCAAGTGATTTTTTCATTTGGAATAGCCCCGGAATATGAGCCGTAACTCGTGGTTGAATCTGATATTTGACAGAAGTATGACCAGAAAGGAACATCCTTCCAGCCTAAATCCTGATACATCATCGGCACAACGCAAATCGGAAAATCTCCGGCAATCCCGCCGCCGATTTGGAAAAAGCCCACGCCTTTTCCTCTGGAATTTTTCTTATACCAGTCAGCAAGCCACACCATATATTCAATCCCTGATTTTACAGTAGAAGGTTTTAAATCTCCTTTTATGCAATAAGAGGCAAAAATATTACCCATTGTAGAGTCTTCCCATCCGGGACAGACAATCGGCAGATTTTTCTCTGCTGCTGCAATCATCCAGCTGTTTTTTGGGTCTATCTCGTAATATTGCTCCATATCTTTTGAGAGAAGCATCTTATACATAAACTCATGAGGGAAATATCTCTCCCCCTTCCCTTCCGCAGTTTTCCATTGTTTGTAAATGCGCTTTTGTATCCTGCGGAATGCCTCCTCTTCAGGGATGCATGTGTCTGTCACACGGTTATACCCTTTCTCCATCAACTCCCATTCCTGCTGCGGGGTTAAATCTCTATAATTCGGAACGCGTTTATAATTCTTATGAGCGACCAGATTCATAATATCTTCTTCCAGATTAGCCCCTGTGCATGAGATGATATGCACCTTGTCCTGCCGTATCATTTCTGCTAATGAAATTCCAATCTCAGCAGTGCTCATGGCCCCGGCAAGCGTAATCATCATCTTGCCTTTTTTGCCGAGGTGCTTATCATATGCCTTAGCAGCATCAACCAATGCTGCGGCGTTAAAATGCAGATAGTGCCTTTCTATAAATTGTGAAACAACGCCATTCTTCTTTGATTTTTTCTTCATAATCTGTAAACCCCTTTAAATCTTTCCATATGATTCTTATAGCCTGCAACCACCCTGTTTGCAAAATCAAGAGAGACTTCTTCATCAGCATCCATCATGTCTCTGACATATGTGGGCCCGAAATTATACGCAGCAAGCGCCAGTTCTGTTTTATCAAACTTATCTTTAAGGACATTAAAATAATAAAGTCCAATCCTCACATTCATATACGGGTCAAGAAGCGTATGTTCCCCATTCCAATCTATGTTTAAGTCGCTTGCAATATCTTTGCCAACATATTCTCTGATTTGCATGAGACCCATTGCCCCCCTGTCAGACCTTGCCCAGTTAAAAAATGAACTCTCTTTTTCTATAAGCGCCAGGACAAACATCGGGTCCAAATTATACTTACTGCTCTCATCAATTATCACCTGAGCAAGTTTAAGTTCCTCTCCTCTGGATAAGCCTGTCTTATAATTTCTGATGGTGTCAAGGACATAGTTGTCCTCCGCCGTCTGCTCATCAAACACAATTTTAGGCACAACTTTCTGTCCAATATCGGTTCTTCTCAATTCCGCATCTGCGGAAACGACAGCCGCAATTACAAACACAAGCAGTATGGCTAATCCCTGCTTAAAGCATACAGGGACAAGTATATTTTTAACATTGAAATTCACAGCATTCTCCCTTAAAATCTTTTCTGGATTTTGAGCGTAATATTATATTCAATTTGCAAGGTTTAAGTCAAGGATTAAGGCGATTGTAGTCTGCCGATTTATCGGCGTTTTTAAACTTGTCCCTGTATGCTTTAAGCAGGGATACGCTCAATAAATTGAGCAACTACAAGTATGTTGAGCGCAGAAGCCGCTATGTTATGAGATTCCTCGCTTCGCTCGGAACAGGCTCCGCAGATGGGCATTTTCCAGCGTGAACTAATACAAACGCATTAAATTCAGTTACATCATACGAACGCAAGAAATGGTTTTAGACAAGGCGGACGACGAGGAAAACCGCAGGCATACTAATTGGTATGTTGAGGATTTTCCGAGGAGTCCAACGCAGTATAAAGACATTTATTGCGTTCGTATTAGATTACCCTTTCATTGCCTCTATCAAAACCCTTGCAACCTCTGGTCTTGAAAACTCAACAGGCGGGATCTGTCCTGCCTTTAACATTTCCCTTACCTTTGTGCCGGATAAGGCAATATGGTGGCTGGAATCATGCGGGCAGCTCTTGTAAGATGCCATGCTCTCGCATTTTTTGCAGTAGAATGTATGGTCAAAAAAGAGCGGTGTTATGCCGATTTCCTGAGGGTCAAACTCGTCAAATATATAATGAGCGTCAAATGAGCCGTAATAATTGCCGACCCCTGCATGGTCCCTGCCAACAATAAAATGCGTGCAGCCGTAGTTTTTTCTTATGAGCGCATGGAATATCGCCTCTTTCGGGCCTGCATATCTCATTGCCGCTGGAAGCACAACAAGGGCAGTCCTGTCCTTTGGATAATAGTTTTCAAGCAAAACTTCGTAACACTTCATCCTCACATCAGCAGGTATGTCATCGCCCTTTGTCTCGCCTACAATCGGATGGATCATAAGCCCGTCAACTACCTCCAATGCGCATTTCTGAATGTATTCATGCGCCCTGTGTATCGGATTTCTTGTCTGAAAACCAACGACCCTTTTCCAGCCTTTTTCTTTGAAAAGATGCCTTGTCTCTTTAGGGTCAAGCCTGTATTTTTTAAAGTCCTCCTGCTTTACCCTGTGTATGACTGACACCTTGCCTCCAAGAAGCATGTCCCCCATTTCAAAAACCTTTGCAACACCCGGATGCGCCGTGTCCTTTGTGCCGTAGACCTGAACAGCCTCTTTTTCTTTGTCATGGCTATGCTTTTCTTCAATGTGAAGAACTGCTAAAATCTCGCCCTGTTTATTGACAAGGCTTACTTCCTCGCCTTGTTTTAGATTCTTTGCCTCGTCTTTTGTAACTGATAAAGTAACTGGTATTGTCCAAGGAAGACCATTTGACAGTTTCATATTGTCCATGACGTTGTGATAATCATCCTTTTTCATAAACCCTTCGAGAGGACTGAATGCGCCTATTGCAATCATCTCAAGGTCAGACACCTCTCTGTCATTGAGATGCACCTTCTTTAGTTTTTTTGTCTTTTCTAAAAGTGCTTCCCTTTCCTTTCCTTCCAAAATCCTGTTTACAAGTTTGCCGCCATGCGGCTCGATTAAACCTAGCATTATTTATGCCTCCTTTTTTGAATACAGGTAGAGGTATAGGTAAAGTAAAAGATATTTTCCTCTACCTATACCTGTTTTACTTATGTATCCCGCACTCCTTCTTTTCATCCTCTTTATTAAACCACCGCCACCTGCCTGAGCGGGGCGGTTCGCCTTTAACAAGAGGCGTTGAGCATATTATGCAGCCGATAGAGTCATAGCCCATATCAAAGAGTTTATTATACGGCAAATCATTTTCCTTTATATATTGCCAGATTTTTGCCATATCCCAGTCAGCAAGAGGATTTATTTTTAAGATTTTTCTGTTTTCTTCATCAATAATCTCTGCCTTTGGAACAGTTTTTCTATAATCTGACTGGTCTCTTCTAAGTCCTGTTATCCAAACATCAAGTGTTTTGAGCGCGCGTTTATTCGGTTCAACCTTTCTAACAAAACAGCAGTATTCCTGCTTTGCCTTGTCCATAAAAAAGAGATACTCGCCGAATCTTTCAATCATATTCTTTAATGCGTTCTCATCAGGAAAATATCTTTCAACAGTCAAAACATATTTTTCTTCTGTATTATTGATTGCCTCATATGTCTCTGGATGAAGGCGAAGCGTGTCAATTGTAAAGCCCCTGAACTTTTTTGCACACCTGCTGGCAATATCAATAATCACAGTCCCTGTTAATTGAAAACTTGTGCCTATCGCGCACCTTTCACCAAACTCATCAAATGCCCATTTAATGAGTTCTTCTGCAGGCATTGCATTTAATTTTTTAAGTGTATCTTTTGTAATATCTTCAATCTTCATAGTTAATTATATTTCAATCCCCGATACTGCCGATACTGCTGACACTACCATGTTTCTGCCTCTGCTCTTGCCCAGATACAAAGCCTTATCCGCATAATCAATAAGTTTGATTGCAGATTTGGCGTCATCGGGCCATGTGGCAACGCCGATAGTAACTGACACCATTCCACTCGGCTGATTCTCTCCGCCCTTGTATTTGCTGCCCTCTACAGCCTTTCTGAGTTTTTCAGCAACCACTACTGCCCTATTATTGGGTGTCTCAGGAAGAAGACAGATAAACTCCTCTCCGCCGTAGCGGGCGACAACATCCGCTGTCCTTAATTTATCAATCAATAGTTTTGCCGTCTGTTTAATCGCATCATCGCCCAACAAGTGGCCATTCTTGTCATTGAAGTTTTTAAAGTGGTCAATATCTATCATAAGAACAGAAAAATGTTTTTTGTACCGCTTTGCCCTTGATAATTCCTTTTCAATGTAATCAAAAAAGTATCTGCGGTTGTACATGCCTGTCAACTCGTCCCGCATGGATATATCTCTGGCATTTTTATAGATATATGCCTTCTCAACTGCTATTGCTATCTGCTGCGCCACCTCTGTAAAAAATTTTACATCATTCTCATTAAATGAGTTTGGCTGCGCCTTGTGTATATTAAAAACACCGAGGATATTCCCATGCTTGCCAACCAATGGGACGCAAAGAAATGCGCCGATATTTGTCGCAGCGCCCTTATAAAACATGGACTTGGGTTCTTTGCTTACATCCTGCACCAGAACAGGCTTGCCTGTCTTTGCTGCCATGCCTGATATTCCCTCGCCTATTTTAAGGCATATGCACGGCAATACAACAGGGTCCGGATACCATGCCCTTACTACAAGTTCATTGGATGTTTCATCCAGCAGCATAATGCAGAATTCATCAATACGAAGAGACTTGCCAATAGTGTCTATGGTTCCATTGAATATCTCTTCTATGCCGATGCTTAAATTAAGCACCTTGCTGATGTTGTAAAGCGAATAGATTTCTAAGACCCTGGCATCAAGTTCATTATTCAGCCTTTCCAACTCATCCCTTTCAGATTTGAGCCTTTCAAGTTCTTTAGCAATATCTTTCGCAGCCATTATTACCTCTAAAACTTCACATATTCCTTTTTCTCAAGATAACTAATTATAGTCCTTGTTGACTCTTCAATTGACATCTTTGATGTATCAATTGTCAGTTCAGGGTTCAAAGGCTCTTCATACGGCGCTGATATGCCTGTGAATTCCTTGACCTCTCCAAGTCTTGCCTTTTTGTAAAGCCCTTTTGTATCCCTCTGTTCACAGACCTCTATCGGACACTTTACATACACCTCTATAAATTCGCCTTGTTTTTGAAGTTTTCTTGCATTATCTCTATCAGCCATGTATGGCGATATGAATGCTGTTATTGTGATGATATTTGCATCTGTAAATAGTTTTGCAACCTCGCCGATTCTGCGGATATTTTCAGACCTATCCTCTGGCGAGAAGCCCAGATTCTTATTCAAGCCATGACGAATATTATCGCCGTCCAATATATATGCCTGATGTTTGTTTTCTAACAAGGCATGTTCCAGTTCAACAGCAATGGTTGATTTTCCTGAGCCTGAAAGCCCTGTGAGCCATATTGTCACACCTTTCTGCTTCATCAACTTTATCCTGTCCTCTTTTGTAATCTTCCCATGATGCCATTTTATGTTTGTAGATTTTTGATTAGTCATTCATCCCCCTTTTTAATTTCATTTCACTCACAAGTTTGCACAGTTCACGCTCAAAAATTGCCCAGATGCAAGGCGGAGCAAGGTTTCAAGCGAGGCATACTTTTGTAGTATGTTGAGCGAAGAAGCCGCAGCGACAACATGCACAGCGAGCGTTAGCGAGCGAATAGTAATGCATTATCCCTTACATGAGAGCATCCCGCAGGGATGCTCAACGCCGCAGATGGGCATTTTTCAGCGTGAACATCTTATTCCTCAAACACCTCAATCTTGCAAGATGCCCTTTCAACCAGTTCATCAACTATTGATTTTGAAAAATATTTTAAAAATACTGAACGTTTTCTTTTTATTGCCACTGCTGTATCAATCTTGTATCTTTCAATCACATCAAGAGACTTTTCAACAAAATCGCCCTGTGTTGTAACTGCGTCAAAATCAACATTCTCTTCCATTGCCCTGATTTGAACCTTGCCCATCTCCTCATAGCCGCGCTGCCGATACTCCTTCATTATAGCCTCTGTGAGTTGGGTTGAAGGCTTGTCGCCGATAAAACCTATGTCTGTAAATTTATCAAAAATCTCCTGAGTAAGTTCAGTCTCAATTATATAAAGGACAACGAGTTTTGCCTTTTCCTTTTTTGCAAGATTAACAGCATATTCAATTGCATCCTGCGATGTCCTTGATGTTGACAAAATTAAAAGTATATTTTTCATATCTTTATCCCCAAAATAGGCCAATAAACTTTAGCCATAATATTGAAAACTATCCATGCGGTTATCATCATCACAATCCCTGCCTTTGCCATATCTCTTGCTGTAATATATCCAGATGAAACTGCTATTGCATTTGCAGGCGTTGACATTGGAAAACAAAATGCCAGACCTGCCGGAATTGCTATGGCATATGTAATAATCTGCGGGTCAAGATTAAATCTGCCTGCCATGCCTATGCTGACAGGAAGCAAAATTGCTATAACAGCGGCATTGCTCATCCCCTCTGTTAAAAGGATTGTTAAAAGGGAAAATACCGCTATAACAAGAACAGGGCTGTTTGCCCAATCACCAATCACTGTATTTGCAAGCCATGCTGCTGCGCCTGATTTTTCCATTGCCGCGCCTAACGTTATAGCGCCGCCATACATAAGTATTATGCCCCAGTTGACATATTCCTCTATGTCTTTCCATCGGACAAGTTTTAATACGAATAATGCAACAACTGCGATGATTGCAATATTTGCAATACCTGCCATTCTGCTAAACAAAAGCCATGAAGATATGGTTATGAGCATCAAAATGCCGACAGCATATTCAGTATAACCCATCTTGCCAAGCCCTTTTATCTTTCTTGCAAACACATCTTTTGCAAGATGTATGTCCTGTATATCCTGCGGAAAAAATCTTGTAAGGCCGATGTAGCCTATAAAAAGCAGAATTACTACTGTTGGAAACACAACCATTGTGTATTCAAAAAAACCAATGGTTATACCTGTCGCCTCCTTGAGCATGCCAGCAGCAAGCGGAACCCTTGCGCCGCCCAAAAATGTCGCAACACCTCCGATTACACAGCCCCATGCAAGCGCGAGAAAAAGCGACTTTGCATAGTTTGACTTACCGGGTTTCAGATTCAAGCCCTTTGCAATCTCAAGCACTATCGGGAAAAGCATTGCGGCAACTGCATGTTCTGACATAAAAAACGACAAAACCGCTGCAAGTAAAAATATTGACGCAAGAAGTCCCTTCGGCGTATTCCCAAACCTATCCATTATTAGAACTGCAATCCGGCTCGCCAATCCTGAATGCATAACAGCAGCAGAAAGTATGAATGCGCCGAGTATAAAAAATACTGCCTCATTTCCAAAGAGCGCATATGCCGCCTTTTTATCCATAACACCCAATAAAGGCACCATCACAATCGCCATAAGGCTTGTAATTGCAAGAGGCAGGGCATCTGTTACCCAGAGTATAAGACATACAACAAAAAGCGCCAATGCCCTCTGCCCTTGAATTGTAAGCCCGGAAGGTGTAGGGATATTTATGAGATACCAGAATATAAAACCAAGGGCTAAAAAAAATATGGGTCTTAATGACCTTACTAAAACTATTACCCAAATTGGTCTTCTGTCTATGATTACCTTCATAAATTATCCCTCACCTACCTCCCTGACCCTCAATTTCCTCCGCAAAGTAGAAAGCCCCCAAACTGTCTTCAGTCCAAGTTTTGACTTGTAAAACTTATGCATCATTGTTTTGAATCTTGACATATCCCCTGTAAAAAACATCGCCTCAATGGGCGTTGTTATAACGCTGATGTCTCTCACCCAGTTCATGTTTATCCTGTTCTTTTTAACAGCATGATATAGATGCTTGTAAACAGGGGCAATCTCATCAAGAGAAGGTATTTTATATGAAAGAAGTTTCACGCTGCTCACGGGTCTATAAATCGGAAGTATAGGCACAACGCCAAGGTCTGTAAGAAAATCTATCCCCCTCATTGTTGATTCTGCCGGCTCAAGCCCGACAATAAGATTAGATGCGACAGTGCCGTTTGGAAAAACCTTTGCAGCATATTTAAGCGCATTTATATATCTGTTTCTGCCAATCAGTTCATCCCTCCCCGGGCATATCTCCTTAAAAAGTTTTTCATCAAATATCTCCATATTGTAAAGCACAGAATCAGCGCCAACCGCATATGTTTCGTCTATAAACTTGTTCTCCTTTGGCGGAAGCGCCTCAACAGCAACAATGGTGTTAAAATGTTTCTTGATTGCCTTTATATAAGGCTTTAAAAATTCTATGCCGCCGTCAGGCGTTTCTGAAAAACCAATTGAAAGATAGACAATCTCTGCCTTGCCTTCTTTGTATGCAGCCTCAACAGTTTCAAGAACCTCCTCAACACTATAAACTACACCGCCCTTTGAATTAAAATTCCCTGCACAGTATCTGCACTCTATATTCATGTTGAAAAACTCGCACCTTGTGTCAGGCGTGATTGCAACATAACTGCCGTGCATATTGCCGATTTTTGAAAGCGGAATGCCTGTCGTTGTTTTCAGTTTATAAAAATCAGGTTTTGGTATGATTTTGACCTTAACAGATTCCCCCTCTCTTTTTATGAATGCCTTTCCATCTTTCTGGATAAGTTCATAAGGAGAATTCTTTGCAAAATCCTCAAGAAAAGGCGCATTTACCCATGTCTTATAAGGCAATATTATGTCAAGCCCGCCTGTAATGCCTGTATAGCCTGTAGAAAGGTCTATGCCCAGACTCTTAACAGCGTTTTCATTAAGCCTTATACCGCAAAGCATAAGGTCTATCTTTAAATAACCGGGGTTGTGGAGATATGTCTTTGTTTTTTTCATAAACAATCATGTGCTGCATTTTGCAGCCTGTATCTCGCAAGCCTGCTCATACATAACCAAATCCTTTACTGTCGGATTATCTCCGCATAATGCACACTGGGTATCCCTTCTTACCTTTACTTTCCTGAATGTCATGGCAAGCGCATCAAATATAAGAAGATGTCCTGCGAGTTCATCACCTATTTTTAGAATCTGTTTTATTGCTTCTACTGCCTGAATAACGCCGATTACACCAGCGAGCGCTCCTAAAACACCTGCCTCCTGACAACTTGGCACAAGCCCTTTTGGAGGAGGCTCTGGATAAAGGCATCTGTAGCAGGGCTTTCCTTCATGCGGCTTGAATATTGTCACCTGTCCGTCAAACCTGAACATACTGCCTGACACAAGGGTCTTTTTTTCAAAAAAACATGCATCATTCATTAAATACCGCGTTGGAAAATTATCGCTGCCGTCAAGGATAACATCATAGTCTCTTATAATCTTTCTTATATTATCAATGCCAAGACGCTCGTTATAGACAATAACCTTGACATCAGGATTCAAGCCTTCAATAGATTTTTTAGCAGATTCTACCTTTGGCATCCCAATCTTTTCAGTAGAGTGAATTATCTGCCTTTGAAGGTTAGATAAGTCAACACAGTCAGCATCGGCAATGCCGATTGTGCCTATACCTGCAGCAGCAAGATAATAAAGCGCCGGCGAACCAAGCCCGCCTGCGCCAAGCACAAACACCTTTGCGTCTAATAATTTAGCCTGACCCTTGCCGCCGACCTCAGGAAGAATTATATGCCTTGAATATCGCTCTATTTGTTCTTCTGTAAAGTTCATAATTTAAATACAGTTAAGGAGTTTAAGAGTTGTGGAGTTGAGGGATTTTTTTATTTTTAAGTTTTTAACTCCTAAACTCTTGAACTCTTCAACTCTTAAACTGTTTCTATTTCCTCTTCCCTAAACGGCTCTCCTTCATTTTCAAATGTCCATGACTTCACTGAAACATCTTTTCCATTTTGCACAGCGACAATCACATATGAATAAAACGGCCATGCCCTTTGCCTGTCAAAATCAGATGGTCTGTCAGGATGGTCAGGATGGGAATGAAAAAAACCAATCACCTCAAAACCATCTTTTTTCGCCTCTTTTTCAACCCTTAATAAATCCTTTGGGTTTATCTCATACCTGTCATTCGCCCTTTCTTTATTTATATTCTCCAGAGGATAAATCTTTGTAATCTTTTTGTCCTTGCCAACCAATGCGCCGCAGCCCTCGCAAGGGTAGGATTTTTTTGCATGGCTGATGATTTCGTTGTAAATTTTCTGTGATAGATGTAACATAAGAAAATACAGTTAAAGAGTTCAGGAGTTCGAGAGTTAAGGAGTTAAAAAATAAAACTGTTTTTTACTCCTCAACTGTATTTGTATTTACTCCATAACTCCTGAACTGTTTCTCTACTCCCACAACACAGTTGACAGATACCTGTCCCCGCCGTCAGGGAATATAACAACAATTACACCCTCTTCTAATTCCTTTGCAGCCTGAAGCGCACCCCACATTGCAGCGCCTGACGACTGCCCCACAAAAAGCCCTTCCTCCATTGCAAGCCTCTTTGCCATATCATATGATTCCTCTGTTGGCGCAGAAATCTTTTTATCAAGTTTATCTTCATGATATATGCCCGGGACAATGGATGAAGGCATATGTTTTAAACCCTCAAGCCCATGCAGCGCTGTTGCTGGCTCAACTGCAATGATCTGTATGTCCGGATTGAACTCCTTTAATCTCCTGCCTGTTCCCATTATTGTCCCGCCTGTTCCTATGCCTGCGACAAGATGTGTTATCCTGCCGTCTGTCTGCTCTATAATCTCCACCCCTGTTGTGTCGTAATGCGCCTGCGGATTTGATGGATTATTATACTGGTCAAGTTTGCAGTATTTATCAGGACTGTCAACATACATCTTCCATGCAAGCCTTATTGCGCCGTCAGAGCCTTCCATTGGATTTGAATAAACCGTGTTTGCGCCGAAAGCCTTTAAAATCTTTTTTCTTTCATTGCTGACATTTTGCGGAACAACAAGTTCAACCTGATAACCCTTAACAGCGCCAATCCATGCATATGCAATGCCTGTGTTGCCGGATGTTGAGTCAAGTATAATCTTGTCCTTTGTAAGCCTTCCTGCCTCTTCTGCATCCTTTATCATCTTTAGCGCTGCTCTATCTTTAACAGAGCCTCCCGGATTATAAGATTCAATCTTCGCATAAATCTCGACACCTTTGCTTAAACCCTGTGCAATCCTATTTATTTTAACCAGAGGGGTATTGCCTACAAGTTCCAAAACAGAGGTCTTTGGCAATTTATAACCCCAGTTTATGATTTGTTTTAGATTATTCATATTAAACCTTTCCGAGTAATGTAGTATATATCTTTGCTCCAAAAATGGTAGCCGCAACCTTTAGGTTGCGTTACCTACGCAGGCTAAAACCTGCGGCTACCGAATTTTCATGCACCCTTTCGCATGTATCAGGCAAAATAACCACAATAAGTTTCCCTTTGGAATCAGTTCTTTTTGCAATATCCAGCGCAGCAAAAACTGCTGCGCCTGATGATATACCGCAGAGAATGCCCTCTTCCTTTATCATCCTTTTTGTCATATTTAATGCATCCTCATCTGAAACCTGCATCACCTCATCTATAATAGATATATTAAGTATTTGAGGCACAAATCCAGCGCCTATGCCGGAAATCTTATGCGCCCCTGCCTGACCGCCTGAAAGAACAGGAGATTTTTTTGGTTCAACTGCAATCGCCTTAAAACACGGCTTTCTCTTTTTAATAACCTCTCCAATACCTGTGATTGTGCCTCCTGTTCCAATACCTGCCACCAAAATATCAACCTTTCCGTCAGTATCATTCCAGATTTCCTCTGCTGTAGTCCTTTTGTGAATATCAGGATTTGCAGGATTCTTAAACTGCTGAGGTATATATGAATTTGAAACCTTTTTTGAAATTTCCTCTGCCTTCAAAATAGCGCCCTTCATGCCTTCTGACGCAGGTGTCAAAACAACCTCTGCGCCAAACATCTTAAGAAGAGAGAGCCTTTCAATGTCAACAGTTTCAGGCATTGTAAGAATCAACTTATAACCTCTTGCAGCGCAAACAAATGCAAGCGCAATGCCTGTATTTCCTGATGTCGGCTCAATAATCGTTGTATTATTATTTATTAACCCTGCCCTCTCGCCTGCCTCAATCATACTTACAGCAATCCTGTCTTTGACGCTGTTTAAAGGATTAAATGACTCCAGTTTTGCGGCAACCTCCGCCTTTATACCCTTTGTCACCCTGTTCAATCTGACAAGCGGTGTATTGCCTATTGTCTCTGTGATGTCGTTAAATATCCGCATCTGAAAATAGGGTTCAAGGATTCTAGTGGTCTAGGGTTCGAGTGAAAAAATAAACACTTGAACCCTTGAATCCTCTACCCCTTGACTCCTTAAAATCACTACAACTATCCTGATAACAAACCATATTTCTATAATACTTTATCTAATATATCAACAAATACCCAACGCCTGCAAATATTTCTTTACAATAAAGATAAAGAAATATTTCAAAAAATTTTATTCTATTATATCAAGTTCAATAGGCTCTACCTTTACGCCTTTTTCAATAAAATAATTTATTGCCTTTTCTATTTCCTGTGGTTCTCCGTCCAGTTCAAGCGCAACAAGACCAATGCTTTCGGAAACAGTCGCCTGTCTTATGTTTGTTACAACCTTATACAGTTTTCCAGCCTGATAAATAAGCGGCTCTTTTATCAATTCTTTTGGAAATGTAAGGTAAAATCTCTTTTTCAAAACATCCCTCCGGCAATTGCAGGGATGATTGAAATCTCATCCCCATCCTTTAATTCTGTATCAATGCTGTTTTTAAACCTTATGTCCTCATCATTGACATAGATGTTCACAAAGCGTCTTATCTTGCCGTCATCTTCACAAATCCTTTCTTTAAGACCGGGGTATTGTTTTTCAATATCATTTATAAGGTCTTTAATATTTTTACCCCCTCCTTCTACTTCATCCTTGCCATTCGTAAGTTTCCTGAGCGGTGTTGGAATTCTGACTTTAATTGCCATTGTTGCCCTCCGTCAATATTAGTTTCACATTGAAAGTCTTGTCTATTACATCTTACATTTCTCACATCTTACCGTTTTTCTATCTTCAACCTAAAATGATCGCCTTCTTTTTTGACCTCAACAATCTTATGTCCTTCTTCCTTGATGCTCTTTGGGACATTCTGAATCGGCTCGCCGTCATCTATAACAATCTCTAACACCTGACCTTTTTCCATCATCTCCAACTGCAATTTTGTTTTAACAAAATTTATAGGACATAGAACATTTCTTAAATCAAGTGATTTGTCAGCCTTAATATCCATTTCATTTTGCTCCTGCAACTATCTCGCCGCTCTTAAATGCGCCTGTCATAAACTTCATATAACTTTCAACGCCAACCCTGTCAATGGTTGAACCAATCCTCTCGCCCCTTTTGCCATTCTCTTTATACCATTCAATGGTCTTTTGTATGACATCTGACACCTTATCATCAGGAATAAATACCGCCGCCTCATTTGCCTCTCTCGGATGTCTGCCGTGCTTGCCGCCTACCCTTACAAAATGCCCGTATCTCTTTGCCTTCCATGACTCTGTCGGGCACGCCCTTATGCAGTCCCCGCAGTATATGCACTTTTCTGCATCATATATCGGTTTGCCTGTCTCCTGATGAGATACAATAGCGCCTTCTTTGCAAGCCCTTGAGCATATTGTGCATCCTGTGCATGTGTCCTCATCCCATATCGGCTCAACAACGCCCTGAAAACCCAAATCAGCCTCACGGGTCCTTGCGCAGTCAATCGGACAGCCTGAAAATGACATCTTAAACTTATGATGCGTTGGAGTGCCGAAGAATTTTTCATCAACCATCTCTGCCATCTTCTGCGTATCTGTAAGACCATTTGGATTATATTCGCACCCGCCGCATGCAGTGGGCACCCTCACCCTTGGCCCGCATGACGCAACCTTGTGGTCAACCTTTGCCAAATCCGAGGTCAGATTATCAAAGTCCTTGTAATCAACATACAGAATCTCCAATGACTGCCTGAAACTTAAATGAACAACCCCTTTTTTGCTGTATTTATCAGCAATCTTCGCAAGTTCAATGAGTTTTTTTGTTGTGAGCCTTCCGCCGGGACAGCGCAGCCTTACTGTAAATAAATCCTTTTGCCTCTGCTTTATAAAACCGCCGGACTTTAGCTCATTAAAGTCAACCTTAACCTCCTGTCCCTCTTTTTTAACAGGCACACGGGTTATCTTATCCTCTATAAAATGGTCAGCCATTCATTATCTCCTGTTTGCCAGTAGCCTACTATATCTCAAAACTCTTTTTCAAGGTTTTTATGCCTTCACAGCATAGACCTTGCCTTCTTTTGCCACAAGTTCATCAAATTCAGCAAGCCTTGCATTGATTGTTCTTGGCGCCCCAATCCTTCCAACAAGCGCCTCCTGTGTCTTTAACCCATTGCCTGTTATAGACACAACTATTGACTCATCTTTTGGTATCCTTCCCTGCTCAATCAATTTCTTTGCAACGGCTAAAGTTACACCGCCTGCTGTTTCAGCGAATATACCTTCTGTCTCAGCCAGAAGTTTCATTGCATCAATAATCTCTTCATCAGACACATCCTCGCCCCATCCGTTGCTCTCCCTCATAACCTTTGCTGAATAAAACCCGTCCGCAGGGTTTCCTATTGCAAGGGACTTTGCAATGGTCTTTGGCTTTACAGGCTTTATAAGTTCTGTGCCTTCTTTAACCGCTGTGGTAATAGGCGAGCAGCCTGTTGCCTGCGCGCCGTATACCTTTGTATTTAAACTGTCAACAAGCCCGAGTTTATGAAACTCCTTGAATGACTTCCAGATTTTTGTGATAAGCGAACCCCCTGCCATAGGCACAACAATATGTTTTGGAAGTTTCCACCCTAACTGCTCTGCAATCTCGTAGCCAAACGCCTTTGACCCCTCTGCATAGTAAGGTCTTATATTTATATTAACAAATGCCCATCCGTATTTGCCTGCAATCTCGCTGCACAAACGGTTGACCTCATCATAATTTCCCTTTATTGCAATGACATTTGTGCCGTAAACAAGCGTCCCCATTACCTTTGTCTGCTCAAGGTCATGCGGGATAAAAACATAACTTTCCATGCCGCAGGCAGCGGCATTTGCAGCAACTGAATTCGCAAGGTTTCCTGTTGACGCGCATGCAACGATCTTGAAATCAAACTCTATTGCCTTTGATATTGCGACAGCAACAACCCTGTCTTTGAAAGAAAGCGTCGGATAATTAACAGCATCATTTTTTAAATACAATTCTTGGACGCCCAAAACCTTTTCAAGATTCTTTGCCCTTACAAGCGGTGTAAACCCGACATCCAAGCCAACCTTCGGTTCGCCGTCGATTGGAAGGAGTTCCTTGTATCTCCACATATTCGGCGGTCTTTTTGATATGATGTCTCTTGTTAAAGATTTCTTGATTTTTTCATAATCATAATTGACCTCAAGGGGACCAAAGCAATACTCGCACACATGGAGAGCCTCTTTTGGATACTCCTTGCCGCATTCCCTGCATTTAAGACCTTTTACATAACTCATATTTTCACCTCTGTAACGGCTTTGTAAAAAGTAGCCGCAACCTTTAGGTTGCGTTATTTCGCAGGCTAAAGCCTGCGGCTACCTACTTTGCCGTTTTTATAGACTTTTATTTGCAATAAAAAAGCCCCTTCTTGAAATTAAGAAGAGGCTTTTATTTCCTAATCTTATCTTTCAAGGCTTAAACTAAAAAACCTTGATGGAGTTAGCACCTAGTCATCCTGCATTTGCAGGATCGGTTGCTGTGGTTTCACAGGGCCATTCCCTCCGCCACTCTGGATAAGCAATATCCATATTAAATTGTTGTAATATTTATAATATGAACAAATGTGCGTTGTCAAGGATAAATTTAATACTTATACACTGCCTTGACAATCAATCCCTTTTGTCATACCCTTTTTAACATTAAAAGCTTGTTGAAAAACTCAACAATCTCTGATTACGCAGATAAAGGATTAGATTACACCGATTAAAACTCCTTGAAATATCTGTGTAATCATTTTTTCTAATCTGTGTAATCAAGGCTGTTGATGACTTTTTTAACAGCCTGTTAGAACAAGAGGCAATTTAATGGAGATTAAAACAGATTTTCTAGTCATAGGCAGCGGTATTGCAGGACTGACCTTTGCATTAAAGGCTGCAAGATACGGAAGCGTCTCAATTGTCACAAAAAAAGAAAAGACGGAATCAGCAACCTTTTATGCGCAGGGAGGCATTGCATCTGTTTTAAGCAAAGAGGATACTTTTGAAAATCATATAAGAGACACTATAGAGGCTGGCTGCGGGCTGTGTCATCCTGATATTGTTGAACTTGTTGTAAAAGACGGCCCTGAAATGATACATGAATTGATGCAGTTCGGCGCAAGGTTCACAATGAGAACCAACCACGGCGAAACTGAACTTGACCTTGGCAAAGAAGGCGGACATTCAAAAAGAAGGATTGTCCATGCGGCAGATTTTACAGGCAGAGAAATAGAAGAGGCGCTGCTTCGGGCAGCAGATGCTGAAAAAAATATTGCCATCTATGAAAATCATATAGCAATAGACCTCATCACACATTCAAAGTTTATAGAAAAGATTGAAAAAGACATATGCCTCGGCGCATATGTCCTTGATAAAAACACAGGCAAAATCCATACATTTTTGGCAAAGGCAGTAATCCTTGCAACAGGCGGCACTGGAAAGGTTTATTTGTTCACAAGCAATCCTGATGTTGCAACAGGGGACGGAATTGCCATTGGCTACAGGGCAGGGGCGACGATTGCAAATATGGAGTTTATACAATTTCATCCAACCTGTTTGTACCATTCAAAGGCAAAAAATTTCCTAATATCAGAGGCAGTGCGGGGCGAGGGCGGCATACTGCGGCTTAAAGACGGCGCAAGATTTATGGAAAGATGCCACCCGATGAAAGAACTTGCGCCAAGGGATGTCGTCGCAAGGGCGATAGATTTTGAACTCAAAAAAAGCGGCGATGACTGTGTTTATCTTGATATAACCCACAAAGACCCGCAGTTTGTCAAAGACAGATTCCCCAATATCTATGAAAGATGCCTCTCATTCGGCTATGACATGACAAAAGAGCCGCTCCCCGTAGTGCCTGCCGCGCACTATGTATGCGGCGGCATACAAACCGACAGTTTCGGCGAGACAAGCATAAAAAGACTTTTTGCAATCGGCGAGGTCGCATGCACAGGCCTGCACGGCGCAAACAGACTCGCATCAAATTCACTCCTTGAAGGCATGGTCTTTGCAAACAGGACATTTATAAAGGCAAAAGAAATAGCAATGGATAAGACGATTGCAATCCCGAGAATACCTGAATGGCAGGCAGGCGGCGCAGTTGACAGCGATGAGGCTGTTGTGATTTCACAAAACTGGGATGAGATAAGGCGCACGATGTGGAATTATGTCAGCATAGTCCGTTCAAACAAAAGGCTTGAAAGGGCAAAACACAGGATAGACATGCTCCAGAAGGAGATAAATGACTACTATTGGAATTTTGTTGTAACAAATAATCTCATCGAACTGCGAAACATTGCAACGGTTGCAGATTTAATAATAAGGTGCGCTATGAAAAGAAAAGAGAGCAGAGGACTGCACTATAATATTGACTACCCTGAAAAAGATGACAAGAACTGGAAGGTTGATACGATTATAAGGAAGGAGATAATATGATTACGCAGATTTTGAAATGCGATTACACAGATGACAACTTGTTGTCATTGCGAAGGAGCGTAAGCGACTGCGGCAATCCCAAGAGATTGCTTCGGCGACCCATCCTTCGGATGGGTGCCCCCCTCGCAATGACAAGTGAGGGTGATCGGAATGACATTTCTGTGTAATCAATTTCTTTCATAGGAGTAAGCAATGAAGGCGCACACGGAATATCTTTTTTTTGAAACAAAGAAGAAAAGGGAATACATAAATATCACAGATAAGATTGAAGGCATTGTAGAAAAAAGCAGGGTCAAAGAAGGCATGGTTTTGGTCTCTGCAATGCATATAACAGCAGGTATTTATGTAAATGACGCAGAATCAGGATTGATTCAAGACATAGACGAATGGCTTGAAAAACTTGCGCCTTTTAATATCAATTATAGACATCACAGGACCGGCGAAACAAACGGCGATGCGCATCTAAAAAACCTGCTCATAGGACATGAGGTGATTATCCCTGTAACAAATGGAAAATTAGACTTTGGCCCATGGCAGCAGGTCTATTACGCAGAATTTGACGGACAGAGGAAAAAGAGGGTTGTAGTCAAGGTGATGGGGGGGTAATATCTTTAACTATACAGAGCGTCATAACTTTGCATACCTGCGTATTGAGGCAGGGATTAGGGTTTAGTAGTTAGGGGTTAGTAAAAAAACTAATCCCTAATCCCTAACACCTGTATTCTAACTTTGTTCTGACGCTCTGTATGCTGTTCTACTTATGACGCTATATATAATAACCCGCTTATTGCATCCCTTACCATCCCAATATCAACCCCTGTTCCAACGCAGTAACCCTGCGGCCTTTTATTAACTATGCCCAGCACCGGCAGTGGATATGCGTCCTGAATCCCGCTTGTCAAATCTCTCTCACATGCAACAGCAACAATCACATCAGGTCTTTTTTCATAAACCTTTCTCCTTGCAATTGTGCCGCCTGTCGAGATGTATATGTCTATGCCGTATTCGTCCATTATGCCAAGCAAATCCTTTATCTCGCACTTTCCGCATTCCTTGCAGTTCCTTATATCCTGCGTAACCTTGATTTTGCAGTCTACATACTGTATGCAGTGCGGCATGAGTATCATAATCTTTTCAGGTTTAACCAACTTGCCCATGCCTCTGACAAGTTGATTGTTGATTTCTATAAATGACTGCTCTATCTTGATTTTTGGTATCTTTAAGAGCCCGCCGAGCATTATCATCAAAGGCAGAAAGAATTTTATCAAGATGCCTCTGAATTTGTATGAATGAAATATGTCTTTGCCATTTGCTACGGCAATGGTTAATGCAAATGCGCCGACAACAAGAAATATGATTGCTGATAAAACAGCGATGCCGAAGATAAGCGGAAGTTTAGGATGTATATTGCCGAGCCCGACAGACGGGATATACCAGAATAAAAAACCGGCAACTAAAACTATGAAGGCGCAAAATGCAAGGAGACCGATGAATATCCCTTTTGCAGGACGATAAGGGATGCTCTCTGCGCTGCCCGCCCACTCTGCCTCTTTGTCAATTAAGGATTTATTTTTTGCCATATTTAATACCACATTATCAGACGGCAAAGTAGGCAGCCGCAGGCTTTAGCCTGCGAAATAACGCAACCTAAAGGTTGCGGCTACTTTTTACAAAGCCGTCAATTAAGGATTTGCCCTTTGACAATTCTATACCCCTTTATGAATTCAGATGCGCTCATTCTGTTTTTATTCTCCATCTGCAATTCAGTGATAAGCAATGTGCCTCTGCCTGCCGCCACAAAAATTCCCTCGGTTGATATATTTATTATGGTTCCGGGTTCTTCCTTGACTCCTGCTTCAACCTCTGCCTTGAATATCTTTATCTGCTTGCCTTCCCATCTCGTATATGCGCATGGCAACGGATTCAAACCTCGTATAAGATTTTTAATCTCCTCCGCCTTCAGCGTCCAGTCTATGCGGCCGTCTTCCTTTTTTATCATCGGCGCATATGTTGCGAGAGAATCATCCTGTTCAATCGGGGCAATTGTGCCATTTCTTAGAGCATCCAGAGTCTTTATCAGAAGATTTGCTCCAACCTCTTTTAATTTATCATGTAAAGTCCCTGCAGTATCATCATTAGAAATCTTAACGGACTCTTTTAAAAGCATTTTACCCGTGTCCATGCCCTCGTCCATCAACATTGTTGTTATGCCTGTTTCCTTTTCTCCATTTATTATCGCCCAATTTATCGGCGCGGCCCCGCGGTATTTTGGCAGAAGCGAGGCATGGACATTTATACAGCCGTATTTAGGAATTTCAAGCACAGACTTGGGGAGGATTTTACCATATGCAGCGACAACTATCATATCAGGCGCTATTTCTTTTAGTTTTGCGGCAAAATCGCTGTTCAATCTTTCAGGCTGAAAAACAGGGATATTATGAGCCAATGCCAGAACCCTTACAGGAGGAGGCGTTAAAACCATGCCCCTGCCCTTTGGCTTGTCAGGCTGGGTTGCAACAGCGCAAACCTCATATGGTGATTCAATCAATAATTTAAGGCTTGGCGCGGCAAAATCAGGGGTGCCCATAAAAACAATTTTATACAGAGCGTCATAACTTCGCATACCTGCGTTGCTCCTCGCTTCGTCGCGCCTTGGTCTGCTTTGTTCTGACGCTCTGTATGCGGATTTATTTATGCCGTTGTTTATAAATTTCTTATCCAATGCAACCCTTTAATTTGTTGATACTGTAAAATACCTTTAACACAGTTCACGCTCAAAAATCGCCCAGATGCAAGGCTGTAGAAACATGGCTCGTAGAAACACGGCTTCAGCCGTGTTAACCTTAATTTTAACAGGTCTAAAGACCTGTTTCTACGCTGGTATGTTGAGCGTAGAAGCCGCAGCGACAACGCACGGGGCACCCAGCCGAAGGCTGGGTCGGGGTATTTTTCAGCGTGAACCAATCTATAACCTTTTTCTTTCTTCCTCTATTGCCTTTAATATCTTCTTTTTTATAAATTCCCTCTTTAATCTGCCAAGCCTGTCTATGAACAGCATACCGTTCAAATGATCAATCTCATGCTGCAAGGCGATTGCAAAAAGACCTTCTGCATATATCTCGATGCCCTTGCCATTCTTGTCAAGCCCTCTGACCTTAACGCTGGCAAACCTTTTTACATCTGCGTTAAAACCAGGGACGCTCAAACATCCTTCCTCGTATTTTATTTTGCCGTCCTGCTCAATAATCTCAGGGTTTATAATTGCAATCAGGTTTTCGCCCTTTTTATAATCTTTTTTTTCATCCTCATCAGGCACATCAAGGACAACAACCCTTTTGTCAACACCAACCTGATTTGCGGCAAGACCAATGCCCCTTGCAAAATACATGGTCTCTGTCATATCATCTATAAGTTTTTCTATGTCAGCGCCGATAATCTCTACATGCTGAGTCTTCTTTTTTAAAAACGGGTCAGGATATTTTAATATCTCAAATATTGCCATACTATTTAGTTTATCAAACCGTGGTTACAGGGTCAACATCAACAATAAGTTCAATGCCTGATATTTTATTCTGCTTAAATTCAGCGATGATGCCTTGTGCAAATGTATGGAGTGTCTTTACATTCTTTCCCTTAACAAGCATATGCCATCTGTATTTGCCTTTTAACAAGGAAAGGAATGCAGATACAGGTCCAAGCAAGATTATATCCTTAAATCCTTTTATATGTTTGTCCGCTATTCTCTTTAAAACATTTGCCCCGTCTATAACCTTTTTTTCTTTATTGCCTTCTATGCGGAGGTTTATGAGCCTGCAAAACGGGGGGTAAAAAACCTCTTTCCTTATCTCAATCTCTTGTTTAAAAAAACCTATATAGTCATGTCTCAAGATGCCTTTAAAACAGTAATGTTCGGGGTTAAATGTCTGAACAACCACATTTCCAGCCGCATCTCCTCTTCCCGCCCTTCCAGCAGCCTGCGTTATAATCTGAAATGTCCTTTCAGCGCTTCTAAAATCAGGGATATTCATTAAGGCATCAGAAGAAACTATGCCCATAACGCTTACATTTGGAAAGTGATGCCCTTTCGCAACCATCTGCGTGCCGACAAGCATATCTGCCTCGCCGCTTTCCACTGCGCTTAATATCCTTTCATGCGCTCTTTTTTTGCGGGTCGTATCCCTATCCATCCTTGCGATTCGTATCTTTGGGAACAGCCTTCTTGCCTCTTCTTCAACCTTTTCTGTTCCAATGCCAATATCTTTCACATTATATCCATTGCACTTTGGGCATAAATCTGGAACAGGCATTGACATATCGCAGTAATGGCACTTTAATATATTTTTTGCCTTGTGAAACGTCATTGACACGCTGCAGTTAAGACACTTGAAAACATGACCGCAGTCTTTGCAGATTAGAAAATTTGAAAATCCCCTCCTGTTCAAAAAAAGTATTGCCTGCTGTTTTTTATCAAGGGCATTGTCCAAAAGATGTTTGAGTTTTTCTGAAATAATTTCACCATGCTTTTGACCCCTGCTTACTGCCTGCAGGGGCAGGCTTTTGACTTTTGACCCCTGATTACTACCTTCAGGGGCATGCTTTTGACTTTCATTTCTCATATCCACAATCTCTACATCCGGCATCGGCCTCTCTTCAATCCTTTTATCCAGACTGATTAACCTTATCTTGCCCTGCTGCGCATTATAAAATGTCTCAATGGAAGGTGTTGCAGAACCAAGCACAACAACCGCATTAAGCATCTTTGCAAGCATAATGCCCGCATCCCTTGCATTATATCTAACACCATCCTCTTGTTTGTAAGATGTTTCATGCTCTTCATCAACTATGATGATTCCAATGTCTTTTAAAGGCGCAAAAAGCGCAGACCTTGCGCCGACAACAATGTCAATGCTGCCGTCCCTTATCTTTTTCCACTGGTCATATCTCTCGCCGTCTGAAAGTCCGCTGTGCATAACAGCGACCCTTTCTAAAAATCTTGATGCTAGATGCTGGATAAGCCAATATGTCAGTGAAATCTCTGGAACAAGGACTATTGCCTTTTTGCCCATATTGAGACATTCTTCTATTGCCTTTAAATAAACAAGGGTCTTGCCGCTGCCTGTAACACCGTGCAGGAGGAATGGAGAAAATTTTCCGCTTTGTATTGCCTCTGTTATAAGAGAAATAGCAGATGCCTGCTCTTTGTTTGGCTTATGAAAGACCGGGGCTGAAGGTTTTTGAAGGGCTACTGGGTTTCTCTCAACATCTTTTTCAAATACTTTGATAATGCCTTTGTCTTTGAGTTTTTTGATGGCAGAATCAATATTGCCAAGTTCCTTTCTTAAAACGGATAAAGAGACATCGGTTTTATCTGATAAAAATAAAACAATCTTTGCCTGAACAGGCGCGGTCTTTTTCAATTGGCTGGCAATGTCTTCTGAAATATTCTGCGCAAGACAGGCAAACCTTTCTTTTTTATTTTTCATATTTAATCTAGGCGGATGCGTGAGTTTTAAAATCTCTCCAAGCGGGGAAAAATAATACGACGCCATCCATCGGTAAAACTTGAGCCTTTCCTCGTCAAATATCGGCTCATCATCAAAGACATCTATTACTTCTTTGACACCTTTCAAATCTGTCTTTTCCTGAAATTCCACTGCATATGCAGTAATAACCCTTTTGCCAAACGGCACAAGGAGCATTTTGCCTGTACTTACACGGCTTAATAAAGATTCTGGAATTTTGTATGTAAATTCTTTATCTATCGGGATTGGGATGGCAACCTTAATGAATGGATGATTTGCAGGCATAAAACTAAATCTCTACATCAAGCAGATGCCTCTGGCTTGACAGATACTCTTCCAGCATCTTTTTGCTATATTCCGGATAATCAATAAACTCAATACCCATTCCGCGAGGGTGTTTGTTATTTTGTTTATTTACCCATACTACCCTTCCCGTCAATTCAACCAATACCTTGTTATGCGGTATATTAAACTGCATTTTAATATGCTCTCCAATCTGCATTGGTTTGTCCGTCATTATAAAAACTCCATTACTGCTTATATTAAGAATATAATCACAGTAATCAAATGAGTTGCCTGAATATTTTACAGAGATACAGACAGGAAATCTTATATGCTGCCGCCGCTGCTCCTCATCACCTTTATACTCTGATATTTCTCTTTTATGGGCAATAATCTTATCGTCGTCCATATAGTTTATAAGGATACCACAACTTGCCTGTTTTGCAAGGGATTGACTAAAAAATGCAGGTCAGAGATAATAATGGAGTTAGTTTCTTGAAAGGTATATATCGCCAAAAAAGGCCTCGGCGGCGCTCTTTGTATCATCTGAATCTATCATCACAGATACCTTGCCCATCTTTGAAGGCTCTTCATTAAAAAGCATCTTATAATCAGCATACACATTCCTTTTTTCTGTGAACCACTTGCCTAGTTCATTCTTTCCGCTTCTTAAAACAACATATTTAGTATTTGATAATTTTGTGCTCGTAACTATGCTGTCCTTCGGCGTATTTGTATCCCAGATATATCCAATCACCCTAGAGTTTATCTGCGACGGAAACCTTGGGAATATGACATAAATCTGGGCGGCTTGGTCGTCTGCCGCCTTTTTTCTTACATCCCCGCCTTCAGGGAGTTTTGTCACCTTCCACTGCCAGTTGAGGTAAGGCGCTTCTTTTATATCCATTGCTATATTCTTGTAAAGCGCTGTTGATGTTCCATTGCTCTTTAAGCACAAAACATATCCTGCATCTCCACTTATAACCTTAACATCTGCCTTGCCTTTCCATTCTTTTACCTGCCAGTCTAATGGGCAAACATCTGTCTCCTGATTAAATCTCGCAATACGGATTATATCTTCCTGCGCAGTTATCTTGTCAACAAGAATGAACATGAAAAGAACAAACACTGATGCGTATGCCGTCAATTTGATATTCATATCAAATATTATACCTTTTTCAATACTAGATTACAACTAAATTTTCAAGTTTTTTTAGCCCTTATTGTCTATAACAGTTTCCTGATTATCATGCCAGACATGAAAACCATCAAATACATAATTATCTAATTTTTGCTTCCTCTTACTTAATATGGTAAACAATAATTACCCATGAAACCTTATATTATTTTAATACTGCTAGTTGCAATTGCATATGCAAATTCTCTCCAGAATTCATTTGTATGGGATGATACCGACATTATTGTAAATAATCCAAAGATTAATCTTTCAATAAAAGAAATACCGTCTGTATTTACAACATCTCTATGGGGAATGGCAGGTTTTAGCGAACGGCAGGACTATTATAGACCAGTCATATTCTTACTTTATGTCTTAAACTACAAAATCTGGGGGTTAAATCCATTTGGCTTTCATCTTATCCATATCTTAATTCATCTAATCAATGCAGTGATTCTTTACAGGATCGGTTTAATCCTCTTTAATGATAACCTTATATCACTCATTGGAGCATCCGTATTTGCAGTTCACCCTGTTAATAATGAGCCAGTAGAGTGGGTTTCAACAGGTGATGTTGTATTCGGCTTTTTCATAATCCTTTCCATTTATTTCTTTTTAAAAGAAAAAAGATACCTTTCATGGATTACATTCTTTCTAGCGCTTCTTTCAAAAGAAGGAGCAATAATGCTGCCATTTGCATTGATAATTTTTTCAATATGCAGAAATGGATTTAAAAAAGGGGTGATTGCAATAACACCCTATCTGGCGCTTTCAGGCATATATCTTTTTATCAGGATGAATGTTGTAGATATTGTTTTAGTTTTAGGCGCAGATATAAAACAGCCTATATTCATACAAGTCATTACAATGGCAGTTGCAGCATTTGATTATATAAAACTCCTTATAATTCCATATCCTTTAAGCCCGTTTTATCCTGCGAAATGGCATACATCTGTATTTGAGCCAAAGGTTATACTTGCAATAATAGTTCTAATATCAATCTCATTCCTTGCCTTTAAGATTAGAAAAGACAGGGTAATGCTTTTTTTACTTATATCCCCATTTATTATGCTTGCGCCTGTTATATGGATGGTCAATATGTTTATGGCTGGAGAGGATAATGTATACATTGCTGAGAGGTATTTATATGTGCCGGCAATGTTTTTTTCTATATTTGCGCCTGCTCTTCTTGTAAAGATTTTTAATGATAGGGCAAGAAGGTATCTTAATATCGGATGGATATTGATTATAATTATATTCACATATACTACGGCATCTTCAAGCGCAGCATGGAAAAACGATATTACACTTTTCAAAAAAATTATAGAGAAATCACCAGAAGCCGCTTTTGCCCATAATAATCTTGGGAATGTCTATGCTGATGAAGGCAGGCTTGATGAGGCGATAAAGGAATATTTGACAGCGTTAAAAATTAAACCTTACTATGCAAGTGTCCATAATAACCTAGGAACCGCATATTATGAAAAAGGTAATGTTGATATGGCTATAAAGGAATACATGATGGCATTGAAAATCAAACCTGACTATGCAGACGCCCATAACAACCTTGGCGCTGCATATTATGAACAAGGCAAGATTGATGAGGCTATAAAAGAATATCTTGCTTCGTTAAAAGTTAGTTCTGATTTTGCGCCTGCCCATTATAACCTTGGCCGCACTTATTGGAAAAAAGGATTAAAGCAAGATGCCAGAAAAGAATTTGAAATGGTTTTAAAATTAAAGCCTGATTTTGCCCCAGCCAAAAAAGCCCTTGAATCGCTTGATAAAGACAAATAACCCGAAAAATGTATTTGGTTTTTATTTTTCGGGGCAAACGCAAGATTTGAGCCAAAGACAAGGAAAAGATGGTTGGACAAAACAGACGCATACCCCTTAATGTATGTGAGTCTTTGGACAGACAGATTTGACGCAGTATTTGGACAAAGATTGCGTTTGCCAAAAAATGCAACTGCATTTTTTTGGGATAAAAGATGCTCAAATCTTCTTCAATATCTCCCTTGCAGCAACAATGCCTGATGCCGCTGCCTGAATAATCCCCCGTGTTATGCCCGCGCCGTCGCCTGCTGCAAACAGATTCTTTAATTCTGTCTCAAGACAATTTGTTAGTTTAAGACGCATTGAATAAAATTTTACCTCAATGCCGTATAAAAGCGTTGATTCCGAATTTATGCCGGGGGCAATTCTATCAAGCGCCTCAAGCATCTCCAGTATGTCAACTATATAACGATAAGGCAGGGCAAAGGAAAGGTCGCCCGGCGCGGCATGTTTCAATGTCGGCTGAACAAGCCCGTTTTTAATCCGTTCAAATGTTGACCTCCTTCCCTGAAGCAAGTCGCCAAGCCTCTGGACAATAATCCCCTCGCCCAGCAGATTTGCCAGTTTTGCAATATACTGTCCATATGCAATCGGCTCATGGAAAGGCTCTGTAAATGTTGTTGAGACAAGGATTGCAAAGTTTGTATTCTCTGTTTTTTTAACAGAAAAACTGTGTCCATTGACTGTGCAGAAATCCTTGTGCTGCTCCTTCACAACAACGCCGTATGGATTCATGCAGAATGTCCTTACATGGTCATTAAATCTTTTTGAATAAAATGTGAGTTTAGCCTCATGCACAATATCTGTGACAGACTTTAAAACTTCAGCAGGAACTTCAACCCTGACACCTATATCAACAGGATTATTTTCCGTTGACAACCCAAGTCTTTTAGCCTCTTCATTCAGCCAGTAAGAGCCGCTCCTGCCGGGCGCAAGGATTACATACTTCGCATAAAAATCATCCCCGTCTTTTGTCCTGATTCCAGCAGCCTTTTCATTATCTTTTAATATTTCTAAAACATCGGTATCAAATAAAAGGTCAATACTTTTATCCAGATCCTTCCTGATATTTTCCAGCACTTTAAAACATCTGTCTGTGCCGAGATGTCTGATTCTAAATGGTATGAGTTTTAAGCCGTTTTTTCCTGCAATACCCTCAAGCCTTTTTACCTCTCCTTCATTTGTGCCGTGCAGTTCTTTTGGCGCGCCGTATCTTAAAAATATTTCATCAACATACTGGATTAGTCTATCCAGTTCAGCGCCGTCTATGAAATCATTCAGAAAACCGCCGACATCTGAAGACAGATTAAGTTTGCCGTCGCTGAATGTACCAGCCCCGCCCCATCCGCAAAAGACCTGTGAAGGTTCTCTGTCAGGCAAATCCCTGCCTTTTTCAATCAAAAGGATTTTTAGATTTTTCCCTGAAGATAGAAATTCAATCGCAGCGAATATCCCTGCAGGACCAGCGCCGACAATTATGATGTCATAGGTGTTTGGCATTTGGGGAGTGAAATTGTAGTTGCCTAAACCTGACCTGTCGTCAGGACAGGTTTATTGGCACAGCAAAAGCCGCCGATAAATCGGCAGGCTACAAATAAAACGCAACCATAAAGGTTGCGGCTGCCATTTACTCATAATTTGGGTTAATTTCTCTTTGCAGTTTCTTTTGAAATTTTATCCAGTATCCCATTTATAAATGCGCCTGAATCCTTTGCGCCGAATTTTTTGCCTAGTTCAACTGCCTCGTCTATGGCAACCTTGTGCGGAATATCCTCGCAGTAAAGCATTTCAAAGATGGACAATCTCAAGATATTCCTATCCACCAATGCCATGCGCTTTAAAGACCAATTTTCTGATGACGCCTCAATAAGCGAATCTATTTTATCCTTGTATTCGCAGACACCCTTGACAAGTTTATGCGCATAATCCTTTACATCCTTTGATAAAGAGGCAGATAGATGCGCTGCAACAGCATCCTCTATATCATCATCCCTTACATCAAGTTGGTAAAGAACCTGCAAAGATATTTCTCTTGCGCTTGTTCTGCTGCCCATAAAATTAAACTCAAGATCCAAAACTAATATATTTATAATAGATTCACGCTCAAAAATTGCACAGATGCAAGGCGGAGCAAGGCTTCAAGCGAGGCATACTTTGTAGTATGTTGAGCGTAGAAGCCGCAGCGACAACGCAGCAGATGGGTATTTTTCAGCGTGAATTATTTAAGTTCCTTCAACAGATTTGCCATTTCTATTGCAGAGAGCGCCGCATCCCTGCCTTTATTCCCCTGCTTTGTTCCTGCCCTTTCTATTGCCTGCTCAATGTTATCTGCTGTGATAATCCCGAATGATATGGGCATGCCTGAATCAATGGAAATCCTTGCAATGCCTTTTGCCGCCTCGCCTGCAACATATTCAAAATGCGGGGTTGAACCGCGTATTATTGCGCCGAGACATATTACTGCATCATATTTCTTTTTAGCAGCCAAATTTTTCACAGCAAGAGGCATTTCAAACGAGCCGGGAACCATTACAATATCTATATTTTTTTCATCTGCGCCGCTTCTAATCAGCGTATCAACAGCCCCCTTTTTTAATCTCTCTCCAATGAAATCATTGAACCTGCTTAAAACAATCGCAAATTTAAGACCCTTTGCTGATAGATTTCCTTCTATTATTTTTGGCATGATGACCTCCTGTCATACATTGAATTTTCAGTGTCTTGAATAAACCACAATACCATTGTCCAGAATCTCTCTGGCAAATCCCTCTCTGTTCCTGACCTGTTCCGGTGTTAAACCTATTGGCTCAATCGGCTCTCCAAATTTATGGTGTGCACTGCTCAATATCTCCTGCCGTCTAAAGACATCAAGTTTTTTAAACACAGGAGATACAACTGCAATATCAATATCACTGTACTCTTTTGGTTTTCCTTTTGCATAAGAGCCATACAGTATAACCTGCGACACCTCTATACCGAGCCTTTCCAGTTCAATAACATACTTTCCAATTATTTTTTTAATCTCGTATTTTTTTTTAACCATTTCAGTAAATCCTTTGTCTTCTTTAGATAATCTGTAACCCTGCCTTTTTTAAATGCCTTTACAAGGGCTGTTATATCCTCTGGATACCTTGTTACAATACTTAAATCATTCAAAGACTCAAGAGTTTTTAAGCGGTCTTCAGGAATTTCAAGGACTATAGCATTAGATAGATAAATCAGATTGTGCGTCTTTGGCGGAATCTTCCCTAACACAGATTCATATACTGCCTTCAATAATTTCTCTACGGATAAATGGCACATGAAAAGGACATAAACATACCTTCCTGTTTCAAACATATGTTCTGCGGTTTTAATATCATAGTCCGACGACTTAATCCAGTTTGCTATACTTTTTTTCATTTTTGATTTTTACTTTAGCACTTGCATGAAACATCCTTTTTTTCATCCCCTGCAACCACTTCAAGATTTCCAATCATATGACCCATCTTTTCCTTTTTAACCCTCAAATAATCTACATTCTTTTTATGCGGGGTAGCCTCTATCGGCACCCTTTCAACAACCTCCAGTCCATAACCTTCAAGCCCGACAATCTTCTTTGGATTGTTTGTCATAAGCCTCATCTTTCTAACACCCAAATCAAGGAGGATTTGCGCTCCAATTCCATAATCCCTTAAATCAGGCTTAAAACCAAGTTTTTCATTTGCCTGAACAGTGTCCATGCCCTTGTCCTGAAGCGCATACGCCCTTAATTTATTTGCAAGACCAATGCCCCTGCCCTCTTGATGCATGTATAAAACAACGCCCTTGCCTTCCCTTTCTATCATCTTCATTGCGCATTTTAACTGCTCTCCGCAGTCGCACCTTTCAGAACCAAACACATCGCCTGTCAGACATTCAGAATGAACCCTCACAAGAACAGGCTCGTCAGGATTGATTTCGCCCTTCACAAGCGCAAGATGCTCGTGGAAATCAACATCATTCTCATATGCAATTGCTGTAAATTCCCCGCCAAATCTGGTTGGAAGCGTTGTGACCGCCGCCCTTCGGACAAGTCTTTCTTTCCTTAAGCGATACTCAACAATATCAGCAACTGTAACGATTTTTAGATTATGCTCTCTTGCAAATATTTCTAAATCAGGCATCCTTGCCATTGTTCCGTCGTCCTTCATGATTTCGCAAATAACGCCAGCCGGTTTTAAACCTGCGAGCCTTGCCAAATCTATTGAACCCTCTGTCTGTCCAGTCCTCACAAGAACCCCGCCCTTCCTGCCTCTGAGCGGAAATATGTGGCCAGGTCTTGCAAGGTCTTCTGGTTTTGCATCATCTTTAACAGAAGTCAATATTGTTAATGCCCTGTCTTGCGCAGATATGCCTGTTGTCGCGCCTTTTTTAGCGTCTATTGATATTGTAAACGCGGTTTTGTGAAGCGATGTATTATCAGAAACCATCGGCTTCAAATCAAGTTCATCCGCCTTTTCTTCTGTGATTGCAAGACATATTAAACCCCTCGCATGCTTTGCCATAAAGTTTATCGCATCCGGGGTGATCTTTTCAGCGGCAATTACAATATCGCCCTCGTTTTCCCTGTCCTCATCATCAACAAGGATGACCGCTTTGCCTTCTTTTATATCCTTTATTGCGTCTTCAACCCTTTTAATAGCCATATATATTTACCTCTTATCTATGCCTTTTATTTTACCAATCTCCCTCAAAACAACATCAAGATTGTAATGAGCATCTGCATAGTCAGGTTTCAATTTCACTGCAGATAAGTATTCCTTTATCGCCTCGTCAAATCTGCCCTGTCTAGAATATACATTACCAAGATTATTATATGCTGGGGCATAGTCAGGTTTAAGTTCCAATACAGTTGCGTATTCTCTTATTGCCTTATCAAACAAACCCTGATTATAATATACAATCCCAAGGTTATTATGAGCCTCTGCAAAATCAGGTTTAATCCTTAATGCAGTCAAATATTCATTTATTGCATGATCCAGCAGTCCTTGAACAGAATAGGCATGACCAAGGTTATTATGGGCATCCGCATCATTAGGATTAAGTCTTAATGCACTCTTATATTCCTTTATCGCCTCATTAAATTTGCCTTGCACAGAATAAACATTTCCGAGGTTATTGCTGGCTTTTGCATAATCAGGTTTAAGTTCTAATGCAGTTAAATATTCTTTGACAGCCTCGTTCAGCAAGCCTTGAATAGAATAAGTATTCCCAAGATTATAATGCCCCCTTTCCTTTGCAGGGCTTTTAATTACAACATCCTTCCATAATGTTAAATCTGTCTTCCATATAATATTTCTAAAACAAGCGGCAATGGAAAGTAAAGCCAATAAAATAATAAAGACAATAATCCGTAATCCTTCAGTCCTCACCTATAAATCCATGTTTTATTAAAAAATCTTCGTCTATGCTGCTTTTTTTGGCATATGGAAACAAAAACCTTTCCACATATTTGCCTATAATATCAGTCTCTATGTTCACCTTGCTGCCGATATTTTTTAATCCCAGGGTTGTTAATTTCAATGTATGAGGCACAAGATGCACTATAAAACTATTACCAATTATTTCAGCAACTGTCAAACTTATACCATCAACTGCAATTGAGCCCTTTTTAACAACCTGCCTCATAAGTTCATCCGGGATGTTGAATTCAACAACAGAAAATCCGTGTTTCATGTCCTTGTTTTTAATAGTTCCAAGACCGTCAATATGTCCTGTAACAATATGACCGCCAATCTTTCCAGACGGTTTCAATGCCTTTTCAATATTTACCTTAACGTCTTTTTTTGCGCTTGCAAGTGTTGTAAGTTTCAAGGTCTCTTTTGAAACATCGGCAGTAAAAAAGCCTTTGCCCTTTTCAACAACAGTCAAACAAACGCCGTCAACAGCAATGCTGTCGCCAATGGCAGCATCATCCATAAACAAAGGTTCAGCAGCAATAGAAATCCTGCTTGTTGATTGCCCTTTTTCAATATTGCTTATTACACCTGTAGATTGTATTATGCCGGTAAACATATTTTTTCTTTACCTTGCAAACATATTCTTTCTGAAGGCATTCAGGCTGTCAAGTGGATACGGGCTGAATATAATACTTAAGATAACCACACCTACCAAAGAAAAAAATGCCGTTATGCTCAAATCGTTAAACTTTATCTTAATGCCATCTTTGCTCACCTTGAATAAAAACAACAAGAGCATTGAATAAAAAGAGATTTCTCTTATGGATGTTACATGTTTAAATGGAAGGGAAAAACAAAAATATACAAAAATAGCCTCATAAAGTAAGAGAGATTATCTGTGGTATTAAGTGGTTTCAGAGAATCAAATATCATTTCATTGCTCCAGCATTTAACAAATTGATTCTAACGCTCACATTTACAGGTCACTATAAGTAATTACTTAAGGATATAAAGTTCCTTGCCACTAGTCTTAAACACTATATCTCCATCAGAATAAGTATACAGTATCTTTATATTATTATCCTGCAACCTCTTAACTATAATAGGGTCTGCATAGCCTTGAAGATTTTCTCCGGCAGCAGATATAATACCGTAAAGCGGAGAAACTGCTTTTATAAACCTCTCGCCTGCGGCATCTGCCGACCCATGGTGGCCGACCTTTAAAATACCGGCATTTAAATCAATCCCCTCTCTCAAAAGGGCATCCTCTGTCTCAGCATTTGCATCCCCCATGAGGAGGAAAACAACCTCATTATAAATTATCTTTAGCACTAATGAATTAGTATTCCAGTTGGATGATAGAATATCATTAGGCCATAAAACCTGAATCCTGACATCGCCATACTGGAAGATGTCGCCGGTATTAACAGCCCTATAATTGCTGCCTCTTCTAACCTCCTTATACCACCGATATGCCTCATATTCCGAAGCGTCAGAGATAGGTTGGCCATTATCATACAGAGTCTTCACATTTATTCCGGGAAGTATATGGAATATGCCTCCTATATGGTCTGAGTGGGGATGAGTAATAAACAAAGCATCCAACAGAATTACACCCTTAGCCTTCAGGAAATCCGCCAAACGAAAACCTGCCGCAGGATTTCCCGTATCAACCAAAATCCTTTCTTTTGACGGAGTCTCAATATATGCCGCATCCCCTTCCCCCACATTAATGAAAGTAACTATTAAATCCTTTGCATAGAGCTCTGGCGGAGGGGGTAAAAAGAAAACGGATATTAAAAGAAGTCTTTTAAGCCTTTTTATCATTTATAGTACTTGCAAGTACACCAAAGATTCCACCCAGAAGATTAAGCCCAACATCCTTAATCTCCCCCACTCTATTAGGGAGCAGCCATTGAATAAATTCATCTCCAATCCCTATGGCTCCTACAAAAATAACAGACCTCAACAAAGGGCGGTTAGAAAACTTATACCCTTTGTAAACCAGTATGCCAAGGAAACCATACTCCAGAATGTGCACTTTCTCTTCAGGAACCTTAATTAACTGCATCGTCACAGTGAAAAAAATGAGAAGAAAAACAAAGGCCGTTATTCTCTTCCATTCCAAATTCCAGATTCTTTCATAATAAAAGAAGGATAAGATACCAGCCGCAGAGATTACACCCAGCAAAATGTCTAATGCATCCTTTCCTATACTTGAGTAGAGAAAATTTAAGAAATACCGCACAACAGGAAGGCTTATATAGATAAGAGCAATGTATATCCCTATAAATATCCACAATCTTTTTGAACTTTCCACAATCACTTTAAACCTACCTTGAAATCAGTACGCATTCTTATTCATCAACCCTTTCCAGATTGTAAGCCACATTATCTTTATATCAAACCAGAGAGACCAGTGCTCTATATAATAAATATCGTGGTCTACCCTCTGATTCATCTTTTCTATGGTATCTGTTTCCCCTCTCCATCCGTTTACTTGAGCCCAACCAGTAATCCCTGGTTTGACTTTATATCTCCACATATATGCATCCAACAGCAATTTATGCTTTTCATCAAGATGCACCGGATGCGGCCTGGGGCCGACTATTGACATATCACCTTTGAGTACATTAAAAAACTGCGGCAGTTCATCTATGCTGGTGCGGCGAATAAACATTCCGATGGGAGTAAGACGCAAATCATCCTTTGTTGCTTGTATCGTATCAGCCACTCCTTGATCATGAACATACATGCTTCTCATTTTATATATCTTGAATTTTTTCCCACCAATGCCGTACCGTTGTTGTGTGAACAGTACTGCCCCAGGAGAGGTTAATTTGGTCAGGACGGCAACAATTATCATAAGCGGCGCTGCTATTACAACAACAAGTACAGATACAACTATATCAAAGAGCCTCTTTATTGCCTGGTTCCAGCCATATATAGGGCTTTCCGTTAAATTGATTATTGGCAAACCGTCAAAATCCTCTATACTGGCATTCAATGTAACCACCTGATATATATTTGGAACCACCTTCACATCCACCATTTCTTGCTCGAGTTTCTTTAAAAGATATAAGAGCCTCCTGTATGCAGTGACAGGGAGGGCAATAAAAACCTGGTCAACATTTTTCTTTACTATATATTCATTGATATGAGTAATATTACCCAAAACCTTTTCCCCATATATCTCCTCTCCAATCTTTTTATGGTCATCTATCCAGCCTACAACATTGAAGCCTGCCCAGGGGTTCTCCGCTATTTTATGGGCAACCCTTCTTCCAAGGTCGCCTGCCCCCACTATTAACACATTCTTCAGATTATATCCCTTGCTTCTCATAAACCGCATAGTCTTTCTAATAACAGCTCTGCTCAGCATGAGAAAAACCAGGCTCAGAATTGAAAACAAGAAGATAACCATTCTGGAGTAACTGTACTGCTTATAGAAAAAGAAGGTCACAGAGATTAAAATAAAAGTGGCTATAATGTTAGCTTTAAAAATACCGAAGAATTCCTCCCATAAAGAGATATTGCGCTTTGGCCGATACAATTTTGAGATATTGAATGCTATGGGCCAGATTACTGCAATAAATGGAACCGCATACAGGTAGAATCCCACCGGCGTAATCTGCTCAGCATGAAAGTAGCCTGAATAGAACCGCAGATAATATGCAAGCAGCCATGAAAAGATTACAATGATTAAATCATTAGCGTACAGCGCAGAAAGAACAATCTGTCCGTGTTTTTTCAGCATACACTACCCCCCTGATTAGATAGGCGCTGTTGAATCCCGGAAGTTTGCTGCAGGAATCCTTCTATGTATAGCAAATGCACCATTTTCATTATGAATCTTGGCATGCCTATTATTTGAGTGACGGCTATTTTAAGAATGACCTTATATAAACTAATCCTATAGTAAAAGCAATAATTAACTTGCTCCGTAAAATAGCGATTAAAAACCTCGCTATTTTACAAACCTGCGATTTGGCTGCCATACTTGCAGGTTTCCCCAAAAATCAATGTCTATTTTTGGGTTGCTGTTGAAAAAGTCTTCTCCATCGGGAAAAATGTCATGCCCGCGAAAGCTGGCATCCAGTAACATATTGAAAAGACTGGATTCCCATTTGCACGGGAATGACAGCAAAAAAGCGAAAATTAGTTTTTCAACACCCTGTTAACTTGCTGTAGGGCAGGGCTTTAGCCCTGCAAATTACTTATTACCTTCGCTATGTCATGCAGCATTAGGAGACAGAAGCCTTTGCAATTCAAGAACAAAACCACCCAGCACACTTTCAGCAGACAATTTTTCTATTGCGTATGTTCTTCCGTTCGCGCCATACTTCAGCCCAATGGCTGGGTCAGAATATATCTTTAAAATAGCATCCTTCAGCAATACAGGATTCTCAGGTTCCACGACTATACCACAGTTTGCTTTGTTAATAAAGTGTGACAACTCACATGTCTGGTTTGCGGTTGCAACAACCGGCCTGGCGCTGGCCATGATATTTAGAATCTTCGACGGCATTACAATATCTCCAATAGCTTTTTTCTGAATTATGAGCGAAATATCCGCAGCAGCAAGCATATACGGCAGCATTTCTCTGCTTTGGAGCGGCATTAACATCATATTATTTAAGCGCTTTTCCTCTATCTTTGCCTGCAGCTTTGCGCGATTCGCACCCTCTCCCGCAATTACATAAAATATCTCTTTTTTATCCTGTGTCATTTCCGCTACATCAATGACAATATCAACCCCTTGCTTCTCGCCTATGTTCCCTGCATATAGCGCCAGAAATTTACCCTCAGATATTCCATACTCCGCCCTGAATTTATTGTTTCTTGGCATAGGCTTTATATAGTCTGTGTCTATCCAGTTCGGCATCATAGAAACATCCTTTTCATCAATCCCCTTGCCAATAATTTTTCCTCTCATCCCGCTGCTGATTGTGGTGAGCATCGTTGCCTTCTTAAACAAATATTTCTCTACCTTTGTAAGAACATTCAGCAAAAACCTGCTCTTAAGCATTCCCATATCAAAGGCTGCATCCACCTGCAAATCCTGCACATGAAAAATTAAAGGAATACGCTTCAGCATACAGAATAGGCGCGCTATCAAGCCAATCTGCAGCGGCGGACATACAGTAAATACTGCATCAACCTTCTTAAAAAGAAGAGGGAATATATTGAGAAGCGATGATACCGCAAAAATTGTCTCATGGATTATTCTGGTTTTGGAATTAACTTTTTGGGGAGAATATACATACGACCTCTTAACATTTATACCCCCCAACTCCTCTGTCATTAAAAGACGACCCTTATAACCATCCATGACCTTCCAATATGGATACCAGGGGAATGCTGTAACTACCGTAACATCTAAGTCTTTCTTTGCCAGATATTGAGCCATCTCGTGGTTAAAGACCCCTATTCCTATCAACTCGGGATAATAGTGAATACTGTATATTACAATATGTCTTTTTCTGTTTTCAGACATCATCTTCTTAGAATTCAACCTTACGCTCGCAAAACACCACCTGCCTTAATACCCTTTGCTTGGATAAATTCATCTATCTTAGAAATCACCTCATCAGCCTGAATTTTATCCATACACTCATTAATACCATTTTTGCATTGTTTAATATCACTGTAAACGCACGGCCTGCAATCCATATCTTCCCTCCATACAGCAATGATATTTTCGTCTATTGGTTTGGCAATCTGCGGCAATTGAGGGCCATAAAGGACAATTGCCGGTGTGTTCACCGCTGATGCAAAATGTGAAGCTGCGCTATCAAGGCAAATAACCAGCGAGCATATCTCAAAAAAAGCGATTACATTCAAAAGGCTGGTCTTGAGCCTCACGATATCATTCTTGCAATGAGAACATATCTCATCAGCTGCAGCATTATCTCCCGGCCCTTCTACCAAGATAGGGCAAAATCCTTTACCATAAAGATAATCAATAATAGCAGCAAATCTTTCGCTTCGCCACAACTTCTCAGGAACGCTTGCCCCGGGATGTATAGCAACAATATTTTGTCCTTCTATGCCTTTTTCATGCAGGAAGGTTTCTACCCATCTTCTGGCTTCCTCATTTACAGGCAGTTCATATCGCTTATCAGTTATATCTATTCCCAAATATTGAAGAACAGACAACCTCCCTTCCAATAGATGCGCAATCTCCCGAGGAAAGTCCGGTATGTCAGTGAGAAAAGTTCTGCCGCCCACAATATCATAGCCCAGCCTCCGTTTGGCCCCTATAAGAAACATTAGAAAGGCATTTCTGAAATCTATCTGGGCGTCAATAGCAAGGTCAAATCTCGCCCTTCTTAATCTCATAATTACAGAAAAAAGCCTCCAGAGGTTGATGATACTGTATTGTCTAATGCCCCATGGGAACGGCGCTGTATATATTTTATCAACATACCATGCATCTTTCAGGAACTCTTTTGCAAAATCGTTTGCCAGCAGATAGAGAGACGCTTCAGGATACTTCCTTTTTAATGCCTTAAGCATCGGTATTGCCATCATCAAATCGCCTATCAAATGCGATTGAACTACCAATATCTTTTTCGGATTTTCGTTGCAGCCGCTGCGCTTCTTCGCCGCAAAAGAGAATATTCTCAGTATTCTGTCAATTAAAAACCCAACTTTGAGTTTACGCTGGTTATATGCTTTTAAGAAGGGAATGCCTTTGTATTGCACCTTCATTTCAATCCTTTTTCAACAACTACAACTTAGATTTTCAGCAAAGAAAAGAAGGCATTGGAATATGCCCTAATATCATGGATAGACCTAATCTTAAATAATCTGCCTATGATATAGCCTGGTCTGCGGTAAAACTTTTTCCAGGCATAACGGGTAAACTCCTCAACCTCAGCCGGCGATACAGTAGGAAGATTAACAAGACATCGCGATGCTGTATACAAACTCAAATCCTCTGATAAGAGATATCCATTCTCTTTTGCCCAGTTATACATCGGCGTCCCAGGGTACGGTGTTGTAATATTAAAGAGCGCAAAGTCCGGCTTTGTTCTTAGTGTAAACTCAAGGGTTTTTTGCATGCTTTCCACAGTCTCTCCCGGGTTGCCAAACATGAAAGAGGCGCGACATGCAATTCCCGCCTTTTTTGTGGCTTTAATAACCTGCTCAGCCTCTTCTATTTTTATATTCTTGTGGATATTCTTTAATATCTGTTCGTCTACAGACTCAACACCATAGCAAATATGGTGGCAGCCTGCCTTCTTCATAAGGCGCAACACATCCTCATCAACAAATTTGACAATAGCATTGCAGCTCCATGTTATATCTATTTTATTTTTAAGTATCGCCTCGCAAAGCTGCACCATTCTGGAGCGTATTGCAGGAAGTGTATCATCGGAAAAAGAGATTTCCCGTATGCCATACTGCTGCGTTAATACCTTAAGCTCTTCAATAACATTTTCTATAGACCTCATCCTGAGTTTTCCCGGCCATATGGTTTGAGTGGCGCAATAAGTGCACTTAAATGGGCAGCCGCGGGATGTTATGATATTTATGGCAGGCAATCTTCTGAAAAGAGCTTCCGGCGGATGATATTTTTCAATCTGAAACAGATGATACGACGGAAAGGGTATTTCATCAAGATTTGCAATAGGAAGCCTATCCGGATTATGTAGGAGTTTGCCATCTTTCTTGTAAGAAAGCCCCTTTATATTAGACAGTTCCTCTCCCCTCACAACAAGGTCAATTATTGTAACCTCCCCCTCTCCTCTCACAACATAATCCACATGCTCACTCTCAAGAAACATCTCAGGAGTAACAGTAGGCTGCACCCCTCCCATTACTACCTTTGCATCAGGAAATACCCTCTTACATATCCCTGCAATATCTTTTGCGGCATGGACAGTAGTGGCTGCCGAGGTTATTCCTATGAACTGCGGTATAAATCCGAGCATTGATAGGGTTTGCGGCAGGTCTTTAAGTCCCGCCCTATTCACATTAAGGTCCAGAATTTTTATACCAACCCCTTCCTTCTCAAGACAGGCTGCAATATATCCAAGTCCGAGCGACGGCAGACAACTGATGACTTTAAACCTTGCCCTGTTGTCGTCAGCCCTCTTTTCCCATGGCGGATTTATTAAAAGTACTTGCATTCAATCCTCTTATTTTTAAAGACTATTTTACGGTTGTTTCAGAAGAAGACATGTTGTGTCTTGCCGCGCCTATCAACCCAAGACAGAAACCCGTTGTTATGCTGATAAAGAGATTAGAGGCGGCAAAAATACCAGCCAATATCATTATAAACACATTTAAAAACAATACCTCTATAATAATAGCGCCGTCACCCTGCATTTTAAAGTATTTTATCATTCTAATAAAGCATGCGATTAGAACAATGCAAAAAACGAAAAATATAGCCAACCCAATAGCCCCATTTCTGTATAGCAATGCAAAAGGAAGAAGGTGAATGGCATGGACAGCCTTTACCCTATTCCCATAGACACTTGCTATGGTTGGATCAGGACTTCTGGAAAGGTCTATTACTGCGCCGTTTCCATATCCAAAAAGGAAAGTCAATAAATTGCTTTTAATCTTCTCCATTACAACTCTCGCCTCATAAATCCTATGGTTTATAGATTGGTTCATTGCCGGATATGCATATACCTCAAAATTTTCAAACAAATCATTATCCGGATTGACCATGGCGCTAAGTTTATGCCCATCTATTTCTCCCTCAACAACGATGCCGCCATCAGCATAATAGACTCCATCCTTATATTCAAGGACAAATAACCATAATTCCACCACATCTATTTTACTCCTTATCTCTTTGGAGACAGTTAAAAATTCCCATTTGCCATTTCCGGAATATACCGTAGAATTGGCATAAATAGGGCCATCAGAATCTAAATTAGTATCAATATCTGAGATACGAAGCATTATCTTTTTATCAGTTGGAGAAAAAACCCAGCATCCAAAGGTTATCTTGCGGCCGTCAAAATAAAACTTATCATAATCATCTGATATCCGGATACGAGCATAAAACTGCTTTGACGCATCTGAATTAACTTTAATAAATTTTAAACTACTTTGTCCGATTTTTTTTATGGTTGGTTCTATCTCATATCTTCCCTCACCAATAACCTCTACTATTTTACGCACACTAACCACCTTTACCTCCGGCGACTCAATACCTTTAGCCTTCTCTTCCTGAACCACCTTTACCTCCGGCGACTCAATACCTTTAGCCTTCTCTTCCTTAATAATATTATCATTAATCTTATTATAAACACTTGTATATGCCTGCAACATCTTTGAATAAACTGGGTGAAAATGAAGGTATACTGCTTTTTCTTCAATTAAATCAAACCTCCAGAATAAAGATATGGAAATAAAAACTACTAACAACACGGCTGCAAACCTCTTAACAAAACCCTTTTCAGTGATACGGATAGAAAATACAAGTGCCATTGCAGTAAATATCTGAAGAAAAGATGTTAGACGTAATGACCTGGAAAAAACTGCCGGCAGAATACCAATAAGCAATGCCATATAAATCCATCTGTTTTTGCTCAGTGTTGCGAGTATCATCAATGATACAATTATAAATGTCTCAGTGAATGGCAAAGTATAAAATCCCATGGGACTAATCTCCTTGTAAATCATTATTGCAAACCCATGGATAGGAAATGAGAAGAGGATAATCTGGAAGAAGAGCATAAAATAGAAAAGGCTTCTTATACCTCTATCTTCTTTGATATAATTTCTAACAAAAAAATAACTGAGTGGTATAATTGATAATAAAAAGGTATCTCCAAATAGATATCTTAAACTATTGCCATTTATGGCGCCTACAATAAACGCAATGACATCATATGCAAGCCAAAGCATAAGCATGATTTCTATTCCATCCCGTTTGTTAAATCCCTTTAAGAACCTTAAAATAGAAGGAATAGTAAAGGCAAAGAATATGGGACCAAAGATAAGCCCCCAATATGGCCTAACTTTACCTTCTACTATGAATGCCTTTCCACCTTTAGTAATATCTGTACCTGAAAATTTAGAAATAAAAAAGAAGCCGAGTATCGCATATAACAAGACGCCGCAGAGGTATAATAAGGCTACCCTTCCTATTTGAGCATCAAATCTGTTTTTAATCCAATCAAATAATTTCATATCTAAATATGGGCAAAATAGGAGCTCGCCTCCTTCAGTTCAACCGGAGAGTTTACATTGATATACCTGTCACAGAGATTAAAAGATTTGACTATCCTCCCATCATCTATGGCGCACTGAATCAAATCGGGCAGTTCCTTTTCCCCTCTTTTCTGGTTGATGGGGGTCTGCTCTATATACGAAAGAATTTCATTTTTAAAAATACAATTTCCTGTGCCCATTACATTGTTCAGCGGATTCTTTGGTTTCTCAATCAGCCTGAAGATTCTTTTATCATCGCCTTGAATAATAGCGTATGTCCTGCTTATAAGAGCCCTATCCTCTACCTCGACAATCCCACAGACACCAAAAAGACCTTCCTGCGTATATTTTTTGACCATCTCGCCGTGCTTCGGGTTTACTAATACCTCGTCGCCCAACATCATCATAAAATCACTATCTCCAATTATATATTTACTGCACTCTATAGCATGAACCACACCCCTTTGTTCCTGTTGTATTACATATTTGAGGAGTTTTCCTTTATACGCATTGCCATAGGCGTTAATTATCTCCTCTGCCATATATCCAACAACAATAATTATCTCATATACCTCTGCCTTTACCGCACAATCGAGGCTGTATTCAATAAGAGGCCGTCCGGAAACCTTCAACATGCATTTATTTTGACTCTCCGATGCCTGACCAAGCCTCTTTCCTCTGCCGCCTGCCAGGATTAACGCTTTCATGCCATCACGCTCCTTTAAATAGCTCCCTGTTTTTTTGAACCCACTTTACCAACTCTTCTATTCCGTTTCGCGGAGAAATTTTAGGCTCCCACTGCAATTCTCTTTTTGCTTTGCCAATATCACATACAAAATACTGAAGGTCGCCGTGACGGCTTTCTGCAAAATTGACTTGAATGTCTTTACCTAAAATCTCTCTGAGAACATCCATGCATTCCAGAAGCGAGATTGAAAATTTTGTTCCGCCGCCAATATTATAGATCCCGGGTTTTCTTGCCTTATAAAACGCATCAAACGCAGCAGCAACATCTGTTGCATATAAAATATCGCGCACCTGTTTGCCTGTTCCATATATCGTTATTGGCCAACCCAGCGCGCTTCTGATAGAAAAGTTGGCAACCCACCCATGGTCTTCCCCTCCAAATTGTCTCGACCCGTAAAGACCTGTTAAACGAAAACTGGCTGCCTCCATCTTATAGGTGTCAATATATGTTTTCACATAAATATCTCCTGTGCCCTTTGAAGCATGAAGCGGAGTAATAGTCCCTTCTAGTGTCGGATGATTTTCATCAATAGCCTCCGGCACCCTTATATAGCGCGTCTTCCCTTGTTTGAGGGTTTCATTAATCTTGTTGCCGTAAACATGAACGCTTGCGCAGCATGCAACAGGAATTTTAAACTTTCTTGCCGCCTCCAGCACATTAAATGTGCCAAGGGCATTTGTTGTAAAATCCAGTTGAGGGTCTTCCCAGCTTATAGTCATTGCAGGCTGGGCAGCGGTATGGATGATATAATTGCATCCTTGAGCATTATCCAAAATCTCCTCAAAATTTCTTATGTCAGCCTTTACCATCTTGACGCCAAGGTTTTTTAAATAGTCCCAGTTATAGTTTCGGGATGCATCAGATGCGTATCCGGTTCTCACTATCTCATGTTTGGTCATATTGTCATACGATATAACCTCGTCCCCTTTTTTAATGTAGTACTCGCAGACATGCGACCCTATGAACCCGCAGCCCCCTGTTACCAATACCTTCATTCATTGCCTCCTTTATTTTTTATAATATCCTCAAAAATTTGAAGATTTCTTTTTGCAAAATTAGCCCATGTTAGATTATTCTTCACCCATTCTTTACTCACGATAGTTTTTTCACGATAGGCGGAAGGATTCCTATATATATCAAAGACTGCATCGGCATAGTTCTGCGTTACTATCCCCAATCCTTCCCTCTTAATAAGACTTGCTGCGCCCATAGTGCCTGAAACTATGACAGGAACAGACGCACACATCGCCTCAAACGGCGCAAGCCATCCGCCCTGCGTCTTTACCGGAAACAGCGCCACATTGCTCGCACAATATATAGCAGCTATTTCGTTTTTTGGCAAGTGTCCAAGGAAAAATATATGCTCATTCATCTTGTTTTCTCTAATATAACCCCTAATGCTTTTTTCATAATCGTTACTGCCTGTACCTGCTAAAAGGAGAATGATATTTGGTATCTTGTTTTTTAATTCTTTTACTGCCGTCACACTTTCCATCTGGTTTTTCTGGGGAGTTATGGTTCCAACCTGTGTTACGATGAACTTATCCTGTAAACCATACTTTTCTATAACGACGCTGCCATCACCTTCTGAAAACAGGTCATACTCAATGCCGTACGAAATTATGTCAAAGTCCATTCCATAACGGCCGCCTATACGCTCGCCATTGAGTTCGTCGGCTACGCAGAGCCTTTGAACGGTTCTTCTGACAATAAATCTGTCTATATGATACCCAACCTCGCGAATCACTTTTAGCAGGATGGAAGAACCCTCTTTATTCCACATATCCGGAGGCTCATTGCACATCCAGACAATATTCTTATGGCCGGTGAAAGCAAGCGCCCATGTGGCTGGAAAGTTGTGTGTGTTTATTATGTCATACCCAGCGGCATATCTCATTACAAGCCTTCTTAATGCCATGACCTCGGCAAAGAGCCTTTTCATGCTCCCGGCAAAACTCCTGTTCTGGAGATTAACGCCGAAGCACTCCTCAGGAGTAATCACCTCTACCCCTTCACAGAGGGACTTGACCTCTTCCGAGATGGAGAGCGTCAGAACCGAATTTTCCACGTCTAACTTCTTAATCTCTCTTGCGAGGTTTATGACAACCGTCTCCGCCCCTCCGTAGAAAGACATATGCGGATGAACGATAAGAACCTTCATAGATAAATCCAAGTGCAGTTTACCATGTTTTCAGTCTTTAACAAGGTATGCCGCCATGCACGGTCTTTGATTATTAAAATCGGCACTCTGGCTCGAGATATTATTTTGTCTATTATCATTGTTTTAATTGCAAGCCCTTTCTTTCAAACTGATTTGAAAAAAATCTCTCATTGCCACATTCAACGAGCAAGTGCAACACTTGAGCTAAAGACCTCATCAGGAGTTTTATAATCAAGACACTTGCGAGGACTGTTATTTAATAAAGATTCAATGTGTTTTATCTGTTGCGGACTCACTATAGCAAAATCGGTTTTCTTAGGCAAGAATCATCTAACAAGACCAACGGCATTCGGAGCAGCCCCCTTTTCCCAACTGTGGTAAGGGTTGCAAAAATAGGATTTTGTTCCAAGTTTTTTATTGGTTTTAAGATGCTCCACATTCTCTGAACCGTTATTATAGGTTATAGTCCGTTTCAGAGAAGAGGAATACGGCTTTAGCCGCTCCTCAATTGCACGAGAGAATAGATGATAAGACTTTTGTTTGATCTTTTTAAGGTGAATGATTCTACTTTTGCGCTCCAGGAGAACGGCTATTGCAGCAAGGCTTTGACGCGACACAACGGTATCGGTTTCCCAGTGGCCCGATTGTCTGCGTTTTGCGATATAATGGGGCCTTTTTTCAATGGAAATACGCTCTGGGATATGGCTTTTACTATGTTTACGGGAATATCCGCATTTAAGCCTTTTTCTGTGGCTGCGGGGAAGATAAACTGTTAAGTCTTCCTGTTTGCGTTGTTCTTTGTTATAGATAAACTGGTATATGGCCTCATGGCTTATGGAGAGATTTGGATGCTCATTAGACCATCGCCCTGAGATTGTTTCAGGAGACCAGCCAAGTTTCAGTTTTTCGATTGTATATGCCATTAAGTTCTTTGTTTTTGAGTCTAGGTCTCTGACCTGACTTGCATTTTCGTTCTTTTGAGCGTTCCTGCGCCTTATGAGGCAGATAGCAATCATAGACTGGAGATTTATTGCGTCTTATCTCTCGTGAAATAGCGCCTTTATCACGGTTTATGAGTCTTGCTATTTCACTTGCCTTAAAACCTTGAGCGCGAAGAACTGCTATATGGTCTCTCTCTTCGCTTGAGAGATGTTTATAGTTTTGTTTGTGCCATTCACTTAGGATACCGTCCTCTCCTAAGTGTTGCACTTCCTTATTGAACTGGGGGGCGTATTTTTTTTATTTGTTATCAATTTGTTTACTCCTATTCTATCTGTTATATGCATATTAGATTACCCAGAAAAACCAAAAAATGTCATCCTATTCTATAGAACTTTTTAACTAACAACGTAGCCATTCTATCACCTTTTTGAGCCCTACCTTTTTATAGCAAAATTTAGTAAATGCTAGCCCTTTTTCTCCAAATAAGCGATTTATAAGAAGATGGATATATATAAACCTTGTATTAAATAATCTTTGTCTCCAACTATAGTTAGATCTGTAATTAAAAACATGTTTTACAATTTCAATATAATCATCATAATTATCTTTATTACCTTTTTTGAGTTCGCCTGTTTGTTTTGGAATTCTAAATTCAGCCCAAATATGCTTCGGCATCTGTCGTGGCAAGGAGTTTATAGTAAGCCCTGCGCGTTGAGCTATCACTCTTAATGAATTCTCAGAAAAAGTAAATGTATGCTCTTTACAAAGTAAATAATCATCCCCTGTATGTGGGTCGCCTTGCAAATGCCATATATCGGGTGTTTCTATTATAAATCGCCCATCTTCTTTCAATAATGTTTTAACCTTTTTTAAAAAAGCAGTAGGGAACTCAACATGCTCAATGACATGAAATGCTAATATCAAATCATACGTAATATTATCTGTAAAATTCTCAAGATAGCCATTAAAAACATCTAAACCTTTCCTTTTAGATAATTCATACAAAGACTGAGATGGCTCAATTCCTTTCACTAAGTGTCCTTCTTGCCTTAACAACTCAAGCGTCACACCATGAGCACTTCCAATTTCTAATATATTTAACACAGAGGTTGTATACGTATGTAAGTAATTGCGTATGTATGTAAACCGAACCTTATTACCATGTGAAATATATCCTTCGGGAATTACACTATATATAAATTCGGAATATTCACTACTATAAAACTTTTTTATCTCTGCAGAATCCATTCTAGGATTTTGATACACCAAACCACACCCACGGCAGACAACATTTGTTACAGGTTCTTTAAAACGCCCCATGGCTTCTAAAACAATACAATTATCGGTATCACAAATGTCACACTTCACATATTTCATACAAACCTCATTCTTCTCAAATACTGTGCCCCTTTTACCTAGTACCAATTCTAATAGTATAGGAGAAGTTGATTTTAGCAAAATCGCCAGACCCGAGCATGCATGCAAGACACGTCATAACTACAAAAAAAGAACCCGCTTGTCATCTGTCCAAGAAAAAGAAAAAAGAGGTTGTAGCCTACTAACAGGACACGGAATATCTTTTTCTTTTATGCTTTTTAACACCTCTATCCCATTCATGCCGGACATCATTATATCAAGAAGTATAATGTCGGGGATTGCATTATTGAGTTCAGAAAGGGCTTGTTTCCCGTCTTCTGCTGTGATGACCTTGAAACCGCTGTCATTAAGGATCTCCGATATAGTCATCCTTATATTCTTATCATCATCAACGACAAGGACAGTTCCTTTGTAGTTTGTTTTTTTTAATGAATGCCTCATATATTCTATACAGAGCGTCATAACTTCGCATACCTGCGTTGCTCCTCGGCTCGTCGCTGCGGCGTATCCTGAAAATACGCCTCCTCTCACTCCTCACTTTCGTCGCGCCACAGGTCTCTCTTTGTTCTGACGCTCTGTATGCGGCTTTATTTATGTCGTTGTGTATATCTTTTGGCAAGCCAATCCGTATCATGTTTGAAAATTTAAAAATTATAATCTAGAGGATACAATTTTAGTCTAAAATATTATTCTTGTCTACCTGTCCTTTTCGACAGGTAGACAAGAATAATAAAAATGTATTATATATAATACATTTTTTTAAAAAATTAAACTGACCCTATTGCCAGTTACGCAAAAATAAAATTTCTGTTAGATATGCCTTCATGGAACTGATATTTCAGGAAGGCAGTTACCTAATCAAAACCCTGTCAACCCATGAAGAGATGGAGGCAGCGTATCGTTTAAGGCATGAGGTTTTTGTTGATGAACTTAAGTGGGTTCCGGCATGTCCGTTCTATTCCGGCGCCCCACCCATTCATGATAGAAAAAGAATTTGCATGCCTTTTACCGAAAGACAAACCTTTCAGAAAACTTCCCGATATGGCGGAGGTTACAAGAATATGCGTTAAAAAAGAGTACAGAACAATGCTATACTCTTCTTTAACACTCTGCCATCTTCTTTATAAAGCTTTTTATCAATGGAGTCTTTTGGAGGATATTAGCAGTTTGCGGAAAAACCCTATTAAGACAAAACATTTCGTATGATAGACAAAACTTTTGACCCTGCAGCATGTTTTAACAATAACACCTCGTGCATTGAAACCCCTGATGGAGGGGTCTTTTCATGCCAATTATAATGCTGTTTCCGCTTCTTTTTCATGCCGCTGCCTCTATGGGCATAAGTTTAGCCATTCTAATGAGATTATAGGCAGCGCCTACAAGCCATGCCGCCAGTTGGGTTCGGTCTCTTCCTTTGTATCTGGTCTTTCTGAGTCCTCCGGTAGTCTTCATCCAACCGAATATCTCTTCAACCCTTTTTCTGATACGTTGGCTTATGGCATAACCGCTGTGGCGGGTGGTTCGTCCGTCTATGGCAGAGCCGCCTCTCCTCAGGGATTGCCAGAGTCTCCATCAGACGGCATATCAGGAGGGTCTTCGTCTTTGGGGCGAAAGCTCTTAAGGCTTGCCCATGCGTCTATCAAGGTGCCGTCAACAGTAAAGTGGTCATCGCTCATAAGTCCGGAATCTCTTGCTTTTTTGACAATGGCGTCAAAACTGTCTTCAATTGTATTCATGTCAAGAAACCAACGAAAAAGTAGGTTGTAATCCATCTGCTCGCAAAACTGCCTTTCGCTCCTTACGGAATAAAGGGCTATAAGGAGCATGCTCTTGAGTATTCTTTCAGGAGGGATGGATGGACGACCTTTGGAACTCTTTGTTCAGGGGATATTATGGAAAGCATGGTTGCTTGTCTTTCATGGGTTCCTCTCATATGTTATTCCTCCAAGTTTTAAGTTTCGGGTATATTATCATATGAGGCTTTTATTTTGAATATGTAATTGAGAGTTTTTCAGCAAACTGCTAGGACCTTCTTATTTATCATCTACCTTGTACATGGCAGATTTTCTACGACTTACTGAAGAAATTCTTGACGGTCTTGAGCATTATATTAAAGAACGTTCCCACATGCCTTACCATGCGTCTGAAGAATATATCGAAGAATGCTATCATATATAGTTTGCGGTGTGCAGATTTCATGTAGACGTTGAAGTGCCTGAATAGCGAGAACATAGGGTCGAAGTACATTGGAAGCGCGGTAAACCTCAGAAAAAGCGTCATCGCTAATATACTCATATTCTTATTGTGTTTGCACAGTTTGAACCTTGGGTCTACTATCTGCTTATAAGGTGTGCTACCCAGATAAAGAGAATATTCCTCTTTTGTGAGTTTTGGATGGACGTACTCCTCGTATATCTCGGTACCGAGGAGAGGCACGGTCACGAAGAAGCCGTAATTCGTAGCTTTTATCTTTTTGGCAAGGCAGACAGTATGATTCATGTCCTCTTCCGTTTCCGTTGGAGTGTTTATCATGAAGTTTGCGAAGGTCCTGATGCCATATTTTCTGCATATGCCGAAGGCTCGCTCCACCTGCTCCACAGTTATCCCCTTTTTCATCAAATTAAGTATCCTTTGCGAGCCGCTCTCAACCCCGAATTCAGCCTGCACGCAACCTGCGTTCGCAATCGCCTCAGCCATCTGCTCTGTAAATATATTTACACGCGTCTGGATGCCCCATATAAGATGGTGTAATTTGCGTTTTTTAAGTCCTTCGCAAAACTCTGCTACCCTTGCATTTGAAGTTGTAAAAGAATCATCATTTACAAAAAAACTATCTATCTTGTATTCATGATAAAGATACTCTATCTCGTCCAGCACCTTCTCTATCGGCCTGCACCTAAACCTCTTGTTGTAATGATGCACCTCCCAGAGCGTGGGATTGCCGCAGTATGTACAATTGCATGGACACCCTCTTGTGGTCTGGACGTCTACGCCAGAAAAGATGCTGTAACGAATGATACTTGTTCTTGGCATTGTGTAAAAATTCATATCCAAAAGGTGATAGGCCGGCATCGGCAGAATACTTAAATCTTCGATCACGCGTCTGGGGGCGGTTGTTATCTTTTCTCCCCTGTAAAAACTAAGCCCCGGTATACCAGATGGGTCTTTCCCGTTTTCAAGACACTCTATAATCTCGTATAGAGTTACCTCTCCTTCACCAAGGACACAAAAATCCACAAGTGTGCCCTCGTAGATAAAGTCGGTAGGGTAGAACGTCGGGTGGTGGCCGCCGACTATTATCTTTCCCTTATAGCCGAGTTCGCGGATCTTCTTTATCATCCTTGTAACACAGTAGAACTCGGCGCTTAAGCACGTAAAGCCGACGTAGGGGGCGTTTACCCTCACTATCTCCCTGACGGTCTTCTCCTCTATTGCTGCCTCGTCGATTCTTAGGATGTCACTTTTGAAATCGATTATACTGCACCTTACTCCCCTCTCCTCGAGAAAACCAGCAAGGTAGATGCACGGGAACGGCACTATATGTGAGTATGCCCTCGTAGGCGGGCTTACCAAGACAATATCAAATTTTCTCGTTATATCTTTTCTAATCATAAAAAGCACACACGCTCAAAGAAATATAGGCAAATCATAGCACATTTCGCGGCATGCCTGCACATATCTCTTTAAACCCTCGCCTCTATCATTGATTTCATCCAGATAGGCATTATCCTGCTCATAAGGAACAATATGGAAAAATAGATGATAAGACCCAAGGATGCACCAAGCCATATATTCATGATTGAATCCTGTTTAAGATACGCAAACATTGCTATGGCGGAGACCAGGGGGCAAAACAGGATTTTGAATACGGGTATCTCGACGATATTCTTCATAACTATGAAATAAAACAAGAATGTCACGAGATCCGCTCCCACCTTTGCTATCGCTGCACCAACGCCGCTCCAGACAGGTATCAAAGCGATATTTAGAATTATATTCAAAACAGCTGTTGTCAATGCACCCCATATTATATAACGCTGTTTGCCGCATACAATAAGTGTTCTGATGTAGGTATTGACAACACCCCCCACAACAGGCCACCATAACAGTATGCCAAGGACAGCAGTGCCTCCAATAAATTTCTCTCCGTAGAGCATCTTAATTATATCACCGGCAAGGTAATTACCAGCCACTGCAAGAGGGAGGAAGAAGGTTAGTATGCCTCCAATCGATGTATTTATAATCCTCCTGAGCATATCAGTATTATCCATGGCGGCTCTTGATATCGTCGGGAATATTGCATTAAGATAATATACTATCCCCACTGTTATGAGCACTACCGGCTTAAATGCTGCGCTGAATACACCCGCCTCACCCTCTCCTTTCCACAAAAAAAGCATGGTTGAATCAAAATAGAGCATAACCCAACCAAGCATTATCGACAAGCCAATCGGAAGTGAATCCTTTAAAAAAGACCTGTACGCAGGGAGGTCTATTTTCAGACCAGGGAAACCAAATGACTTTACATAAAAAAACAATAAGATTATGGCAGGCACCAGCCTTGACAAAAAATAGATTATGGAAACAAGAACGATATCTTCATGACCTGTGGTGAAAAAAAATACCCCCAATATGAATACGACCGCCTTGATTATCGAACCTGCCGCAACAAATTGCATCCGCTCAAGCCCCTGGAAGACCCAGTCAACAAAAAACGCTGCGCAAAAAAGTGCAAGACCGTATATGACGGTCACATACTTTGTAACAAGTGGCTTATCCAGAAAGATAACAAAGACAGTAAGCAAGACAAAACTCGCAAAGGCGAGCAGCAACCTCATTGAAACGATGGTGCCGACAAGGTAATCTGTTTTTCCTCTGTCTTTCGCAACATCTCTCATGCCGATATAATCAAGTCCAAGGCTAGTAACTCCGACAAAGAACGTCAAAACCCCTTCCGCAAAATTTATGATCCCAAAATTATGCGGGCCAAGGGTGCGCGCAAGATACGCGATGGCAAAGAATAAAATCAAACCGCTTACGCCTTCTCCTATAAAAAGAAAAAAGATATTGCGTAATATTCTCTTCTTATTGGAAGTCATCCACTCCCTCACAAAAGTCCGGCACTGTTTTATTTCTTCCGCCTGCAATATCCGGGTTACACCGGCATATCGGGCAATCGTGTACCAACGTCACCGGGGGAAAGATTGACACCAAAATTAGTTTTTATACCTGAACATGCAACGTCGGCCTTATTCGGCTGAGCCACCCTGCCACATCAGAACGGGTTTACTTATCAAGCGCCGCCAATCCGATATTCCCTTCCCCGTTACTATCAAATCCTGAATAAAACAAATACAATCTTCCATCTTTCACGGCCGCGTGAGGAGCAACCAGTATTTTATCGTCAAAAGAACCCTTCTTGCCGGCGTTAATAACGGGATTACCCACAAACTTTTCCCATTTCATCAGATCAGCCGAGTAAGCGATACCTACACCGTAACAGTTCATGGAATTCTCGCCCTCGTAAAACAAGACGTATCCATCAGCCAATTTAATCACACTGATTACTTCAGCGCACCGCTCATCCCATGCGCTCTTGCCTCCGGCTTTCAGTATTGGATTGCTTTTATGTCTCTCCCAACCCCTTAAGTCTGATGAAAAAGCCAGACCGCTGCACACCTTTTTCCCATCCGTAGCTGAATAGTACATCCAGTATTGTCCGTTAACCCTGTATATTTTTGGAGCAAATACACCCATTGATTCCCAAAGGTTCTGCTCCTCTTTTGTAAAAATGGGATTCTTATCATTTTCATTCCATCTGATGCCATCCACAGAAGTCGCAAATCCGATACTGCGGTTATAGGCATGAACGGCTGCCTGAGGCAGATTGGGAAACAAGTATAAATCCCATATCTTTTTGACAAACTTCATGTTACGGACAAACCCAAGCCCCCTGCTGTTTACTTTTTTCTGTATCCTATAAAGCCAATGAGGGGAAGATGTTGCCTCATAGAACAGATAATAAATGCCATCCTTGCTGCTTACAAAAGGCCCATCCGGCTTCTCCCCCCATTTGATCATGCTCTGTGTGAGTACCATATCCCTTTTTTCCCAGTGTTCAAGGTCTCTTGAATTGGCTAGACCAATCGCCCAGTTCCTGTCTCTGTTTTGCCCCATATAATAAAGGAAAAATTTTCCCCCATCTCTTTCTAAGACAAAAGGGCTTGCCACCACTCTCTCATCAAAATTGCCGGGATCGCCTTTTTTAAAAACAGGCGATGAATACCTTATCCATTTTGAACTCACGAATTCTTTGTAACTCAAATTATATTCTGGAATAAGACCGTCTCGCATCAAGTTCCTCCACTAAAAAACACCACGAAAAAAATTAAGGACTGCGTTACGCCGCAAAAGGCAATAAACTTACAGGTTAAGCATACGGCAGAGAAAATCCGGTTACGGACATACAGCGTTTCCATCGGCGATTAGAGCCGGTAAATCATCACATGTTTTTCCAAAAAAGTATCCATTTCCGCATTCTCGGGGTAAGCATTTTTACAATCTTATGATACAGATTCATCTTAAGCAAAACAGAGCGCAGGAACACGAAGCATGCATGTATCTGATATATAATGGCTGCCTTTTTCTCATATTTAAAAACAAGCCGGGTCACATCGAAGTGCGCGCGTAGTCCGCGCCTGGAATATATCAGCCTGTCAAACCGCCTCGTGGCTATCAATGCCCTTTCAAAGACCTCTATTCTCTTCTTGACGGGATAATACTCGGTATCAAAATTCAGGCTGCCCTCGTCTATAAAGGTCATTGAAGCGTCTTTATAATCACTCAATATACGGCCGTTCCTCTTGACCCATTCATACATCTCGGTCTTCGGATAGGCGTTCGCTATTGTCCAGTACGTATTTATTCCGAGTTGACGTGCAACCTCTATGGAACGGATGTCCTTCTCGTAAGTGCTGCCAGGGAGTCCGATTATCAGAAATATCTGCGTATTTATATCGGCATTCCTGACCTTGTTGATGGACTCGATAGTCTTTTCAAGGCTGACGCCTTTCCTCAAAATATTTCTGACATCCGAGTCTATGCTTTCCACGCCTATAGCGATACTCTGCACCCTGGCCCTCTTTATTAAATCTATGAACTCGTCATCTATCATATCCGCCCTGACACCGGCTAGAAAATCAATTATCAGGTCGCCTGCTTCCTCAGCCATAAGCTTCAATATCTCTTTGGCCCTTTTTAAATCAAGGTTGAAGTTATCCTCCATGAAGTTGACTCTTTTGATTTTGTACTTCTTCCTGGCATAATTAATCTCTTCCAAAACGCTCCGCGGCGATCTCATCCTCCACTTCTTTCCCGAAACGATCGGTGAAAGGCAGAAGGTACACGAGTAAGGACAGCCGCGGCTGGTCACAATCGGGTAGGAAGGGATGATCCCGTTATTCGCAATAACGGAAGTGAAGCCGTCATATACCGGGAACGGAATAGAATCAAGGTCTTTGACAAATTCATTCTGGGGGGACATCACTATTTTTCCGTTATCACGATATGCTATCCCATTAATGGACTCCAACTTCCTGCTGCCAGAGAAGTACTCGTAGAGGTCCTGAATAGTATATTCCGCTTCCCCGATAACACCGATATCGGTCATGGTCTCGTTCATGAAGTCCAATCCATCAATGCTCAGATGCGACCCTCCGGCAATGACCGTAATCTGATGGTAATTAGTCTTAAGGAACGCTATCAGTTCCTGGGATTGGCGAAAAAACGTGCTTCTTACAGACACACCGATAACATCGGGAGCAAACCGCCCAATGACCGTCCTCAGATAACCATAATCAATGCATTCAGGCATTTTGACAAAACCAGCCGTATCCGCCTTTATATTCACATTGCGCAGATCAAGAACGCTTACCTCGCAAGGCTTTCCTGAAAGCATTGCGGCCAGCGAGGCAAGACCGTTATGCAGTCCCAAGGATTGCGACGGCTGATCGATAAACAAAATCCTCATATTCCCCTTCAAATAGCCATCCTCCGTTCTTCGGAATCAAGCATGCCTTTTCCTCACGGCAGGTATAGCCCGCGTTAATGCCAGCCATACGGGTAATAACATGCCTTGCATGGTAATTCAGCGCAGCCATTCTTTAAACCCTTTCTGAGTTCCCGGTATTTCCTGTTATTCCAGATATCCAGCACATTTTCTTCATTCACATTACCCATGAGAAGCGAGGGACAGTCCACAACCCCCTCGCAAAACTTTCCGTCTTTTACGTAAAAAAAGCATGGCTTTGGGAAACGGAAATGCGTGCAAGCAGATACATCGCCGTTGTTATAAAAGACCATCACCTGCCATGGAGCGCAACAGGTCATGTATTTGGTCGGCAAATGAATCTCCGGCAGCCTCGCTTCCAATCGTAGCGCCTTCGCCTGCCTTCTTATCTGCTCAAAGATCCCCTGCAGGACACTACGGTCGATTTTCAAAATAGAATTTTCCACACTCTCCTTGTTATGCACCAGCAAACCGGTGAAGTACACTCTTTCAATGCCTTCTTTTGCGGCAAATTCCATGACACGAGGCAGTTCTTCCACGTTCTTCTTCTGGATAACGTAGTTGATGGCAATAACAGGCAACATTGACCTGCGCTCTTTTTTCAATGAAACCAAGCGCCTTATGGCATTCATGACAATGTCATAATCTGTACCCCTCTTGATATTCTCGTAAAGTTCCGGCTCTATGCTGTCAATGGAGATGAATACCATATCAGTTTTTTCCGTGAAGACTTTTTGTATATGATCCTCACTCATCAACATGGCGTTCGTGAAAAAACAAGTCCGCGCACCTGCGTCTTTTGCCACCCTGTGCAGGTCCCAGAAGTTAGGGTTTAGAAAAGGGTCGCCAAAAGGTCCCACGAAGCTGACAAGCCTTACATATGGGAATAACGGGGCGATTTTCTTAACCGTCTCGACCGTGGTATGATGCCCCAAGAACTGCTTTGGAACTATGGTCCTCGCACAGCCCGGACACATAAGGTTGCACTTTGAAGTGACCTCTACCTCTACATACATGGGAAAGTATCTCAATTCAGGGGGATACAGTCTGGAGAAATGGCCTTGAGCCAGATACCAGAAATAATTTCTTAAACGCTTGGGTTGAAACTGTGAAAGAATCACCTTTGTAGTCCTCCGATTATAATTAATGACAATTGTCAGGCATCAATCCTGTTATTGCTCAAAAACCGCAGATTATCTTCTACCCAAAGTATCGAACGACCGGCATCCAACGCACATGGGGTCCAGCGGTCCTTTGGACTTAGTCATTCCCTCTCTCAGAGCCTTGTATCTTGGAGAGTTCCATATTTCTTTAAAGGGGGCCTCAAAGATATTGCCTAAGGCATTCTCTCTCAGAAACGTGCGTCTGTTTGCCATCATGACGCCGCAACATGGCATAATATATCCGCCTATCATTATGTATGGCTGAACCCAACATGTACATCTTGTTATGGGAGGCTGTGTTATTGTATCGCCAATCGGGGTATCCATATCCAGATCATCCGCTATCCTTAATAACTCTTCGATGTGTTCCTGCCTTTCCTTTATTGAAAGGTGTTTGATCTCATCGAAGTCAAGAGTGCCCACAACATTTATGGTGTTGCCCAAATCAAGACTCTTTATGAGACGTACAAAGTCCGGCAGTTCGTGATAATTCTCTTTCATAACTACATAACGGTAGGAGACTTCTGGTAAAGGAGAGCGCAGTTTCTTTTTTAACTCTCTGAAGGTTTTAAGGTTTTCTATCACTTTGTTGAAAGAAGCGCCTATCCTTATTTTTTCATATGTTTCGGCAGTAGCCCCTTCCATAGAGACGTATAACCTTTCAACTCCAACCTTTATTATAGTCTCCATCTGTTCTTCTGTGAGATTTGTAAAACTTTCAACAAATTTTATAAATATCCCCTTTGACTTTGTGTATTCAAGCATCCTGACAAAGTCCTTATTAAGAAAAGATGAACCCTCGCCAGTGGTATTAATCCACCACAGGTTTGGAAACTGGCTCAATATATGTTTATATTCTTCAAAGGTCAGGTCCCGGTTATGCTCATCGCTCCAGTATGTATGCTCGCAGTGGGTGCATTTGAGATGGCACCTTGTGGTTATTTCTACCTCTATTTCCCTTGGGTACGGAACAAGGGAAGGAAACTTTCTGTATATCGCATGAGGGAAACCGGGGCCAACATTGGCAACCGTAGCACGCGCCATTATGTAGTTCTTAAAAGATTTTATATCCTTTCTTTTGAAGAGAATGTAAGCAAGGTTCTTCGTGTTAATTATAGTCTCTTCCTTCAAGTAATTCAGCAACTTCATTAAAAGATTCCTCCTATTTCCATCAGCGATACTCTATGTCTAAAATCAGATATGTTTCTTTTTATAATAAGTTACAGACATGTCATTTGCATTGCGTGTAAAATGTGTAATATTAAACCAATCTTTTGACGAAATCAAGAACTTTTGCTCTAATTCTCTGAATATTATAATATAATTTATATCGGTCTTATCCTCTATGTTTGAAAACGATTTGTTTTCAAATATCCTTTCATAGCCTCCAGCCATCCTATCCATCTCTATCTTATCTACATCTTTCACGAACATTGGATAGACATATACATTCCCCCTCTTGAGCATCTGGTTGAGATATACCTTGATTGACCACCCAGCCTCATTGTGAGTTACACCAGGGTCTGCTACAATCAGAACCATATCACTATCATTTGTATGCCTTTCAACAGACTTAAAAACTGAATTTATATCTTTACCCTGCATTGCAAACCCATAGGCATCTGCAAAAGTCAACATTGTCTTATAACTGATAGATGCTACCACAAGACAAATCACTATATGCAGCACTGACAATTTCCCTGCTCTTTTCTTTGCAATAATCCATCCAAAAGAGATTATTAAGATACCAGATGCTATGCTCAAGATGCTTGGTTTCAGAATATCAATAAGTTCTTTAGGAGTAGAATTGCCAGGGACAGATTTACCTAAAACTGAAAATAATAATCTGCTCATATCTTGATTATACAAAAACACTAACCCTGTTATAAGCAAAAATAGACCTAATATACCGCAAGACAGATAAATCATTTTTAAATCCCTATCAGGCAGTTTTATAAAATACTGCAAGTCGTTTGTCCGCAAAAATTTGATAATATACAGCAAAAAGATTGAGTAACCGAGTATTAAGGGCAGTATGTATCTGCCAAATACACCGCTTCTGGCGTATATAACAATCTGAGGGGAAATTATCAGGATTGATAGGATTATGGCATAATGAAAACTTCCAAGAAATTTTTTAATTCTAACATATAACCCCTTTTCTGCGCTGCTATATATCACCAATAATACACTCAAAATTATAATTAGACCAAGACCTATAGTGGATATTGATAAGGTAATATCCTTTGCAGTCTTTAAATACAACAATGGATTAAACCCATCAAGTCCGCCAGCATGGGCGCCATATCCGCCTGTTCCAAACCATTTTACTACAATAAACAACTCAGCAGACATAACAAGAAGTAGTATAACAATCAGCCATATATTTTTTTTTACCGAATCAAAGAATGAGACACCATCATTCTCCTTATAGAGCAATACCATCCAGAACACTATCGCGGGTATCATCAATATAAAACTTTCTTTTGACAGGGATGTTAATATGGCAAATAGCGCAAAAAGCAATCCATATATAAACCTGCTCTTTTTAGCATGAATCATATATGCCATAAATATCAGGGTCAGGGATAAAAAAAACATTGAAATGGCTTCATTGACCCCACCAGCCCACCACACTGTATCTTGAGGTCCTAAAAATGACAACAGAGGGAATAAAATAGATTCCAGTAGAGAAAACCCAATCTTTTTGAAAAACAAGAATAAGAAAAAAGAGGTAAAAACTGCCAACATCCCTCTATAAGCCAGCCTCATATTAAAGTTGTCGCCAAAGACGCTTACTTCCGTCACCCTCCAAATAACAAAAAGCGGTTTAAATCTAAATGTAAAATCCTCCTTCATCCACTTTTTATAAACCCCAATAATGTTATTCTGTGCTTTAATATCGTTGTGTATTCTTATGGCCTCGTGGTCATCTGTAAGATGGTAACCAGAAAATACAGAACCGCTTCCTATAAAAATAGAAAACCAGAATGCAAGGAAGAAAATAAATGCCAGAACATAAGCATACCTGTTTGAAATATTTAAATTATATTTCTCTCTCATGGGTTTTATAATAAGTTATAAAAATGCTATTTGCATCCCGCACAAAATCTCTGCTATTAAACCATTCTTGTGAAGCATTTAAGAACTTCTGCTCCGCTTTCAATCCACCAAGGATTATAATATAATTAACATCTTCCTCCATCCTGAACTTTTCATCGCCACTGTGACTATCATTTAAAGACATGTGGTTAATATAGATTCTTTCTCTTTTTGCTGCATGTCTCAGATATTCCTTCGCTGCCATCACAGGCTCTGGATAGAGCACCTGGTCCCCTACAATTAAAATTATATCATTCGGTTTTGTATTTGTTTTGACAGATTGCTGCAGCCAATAACGTTTCTTGCCTTCCAATGCATATTCATAGGCCCCTGCAAAGGTAAGCATGGTTTTATAAAAGATAGCCGCCATTGCAAGAAAAAACATTATATTCACAACCGCTACTTTATCGCCCCTTCTCTTTCGTAAAATCAATGCAGCAATAATTATAAAAACACCTGTTGATAATGCGAATATACCGTACTTTAAAACATGAAGAAGTTCATAAGGGACTGCTTTCCCCAAACTTGAAAAAAATAATAGCCTCATGTCTTGACTATATAAAAACACACCTCCAAATAAAACAAAAAACAAACCTACAAATATCCCGATGCTGCATAACAAAAAGAGAGGTCTTTTGTTCTTATCCGATACCCTTATAAAATATCTCGTATTGTTCTCTCTTAAAAACCGAATGACATATATTAAAAGGATGGAATAACCGAGTATTAAAGGCACTATATATCTTCCGAGACTAGCGAGATTATATGGAAATCCAACCTTTGAGTATATAATAATTTGAGGAATTGTAATTAGAAAAAATAGAACAATAGGGCATGATAATTCCTTTGAGAAATTTATTATTTTAGATAAAAAGTTGTGTGTATCTTTATCTGCCAATATTGTCAGCAAAATACCTGCCAACAAGACTAATCCCAGACCTATTGTAGAAATTGATAGGGTTACATCTTTAAACAGTATTAAATACGATAACGGCTCAAATCTACTGATTCCAGCGCCACCAGTAGGTCCATAGGGATTTGTTCCAATCCATTTTAGAATGATAAATATCTCAATAGATATACTAAGAAACAAAATAATTGCTGATACTATATTATTCTTTATAGCATCAACCCATGAAGCAGTATGTCTTTCCTGATAGAGCCATATCTTCCAGAACACTAATGCCGGGATAATCAACAAAAAACTCTCTTTAGATAAAGATACTAATATGGCAAAAACTACAAAGAGAATCTCATGCACAAATCTATTTTTTTTCGAATGGGCGCTATATGCCATAAATATTAAGGTCAGAGATAATAAAAACATTGAAAAGGCTTCATTGGTTACAGCAGTCCACCAGATTACAGCATGAACCCCTGCCAGTGATAATAAAGAAAACAGTACAGATTCCAACAGTGAAAAACCTATCTTTCTTGAGAATAAAAACAAAAACAAGGATGTAAACACTGCCAGCAAACTAGTATAAGCCAACATCATATTAAAATTCGTGCCAAAGACGAACACTTCCATAACAGCATAAATATAATAAACTGGGTTGAACCTCTTAATCCCATTCATCCATCCTACCCACTTCTTACTTACCGCAATAATATCATTCTGAGTTGAAACTAAATCATTATATATCTCGACAAACTTGAAATCCTCTGCAGAATGATAACCAGAAAATACAGAACCACTTCCCATAAAAATAGAAAACCAGAATATAAGGAAGAAAGTAAAAACCAAGATGTGAGAATATTTATCTATTAATACCTTTATATTATGCATACTTTTATTATCCCCTATCTATTAATGACAAACATCTTATCCTTGTCTTAATTGCCATTATGTCCATATCACATTTCTCTTCACCCTATTTATTTTATCACTGATTTTTGGCACGATAGGATTATATGAAATTGGTATGCATTGGCGGCAGAATATCAGGGGTTTCAAGCATTGCGCTGCCTTGTTTTAAATCCCATAGAAACTCATTTACCTTATGCTGCAAGCACAGCGACCCGCACATTGTCTTTGCGTCAAATCTTTCCGATGCAATCAGATTTATTACCTCCCAGTATCTCTCGCCTTTCCACAGTTCTTTGAATGAAGTGTCCGCAATATTCCCTATGTGATATTTTTTATATTTATCATTGAACAACATGCCGCATGGCGCAACAAGGCCGGAACCTGAAAACTGCATTATAAACGGCGGGCCGTAGCATTGGGAGTATTTACGCTTGCCCCCGCTCAATATCTTTGACCATTTCGCCTTAACAAGATAAGTATCCGTAGAATAGGTCTCTGCCTCTTTTAACACATCAACCAGTTCAGCATATTTTGAATAATCCACACCTATGCTTCCTATCTCGTCATCGCTGCAGTGCTTTATAACAAGATAATCAACATCAAGTTCTCTACCCAGTTTTGCAAGAGGAATAATCTGGTCGGCAAATTCAGGCAGCAATACCATTTGCAAGCCAATTGTAATATCCAGATTATTTTTTTTCTTTATCCTTACACTTTCTTTTATTGTATTTATAACCTTGGAATAAGCCTCTTTCTCGCATACATGGATTTCTGTATATCTCTTCTCGTCTGCAGCAGAGATGTTGAACCTAAGATATGTAAGCGCAGGAAGTATATCAGGAAGACGCTCATCCTTTAATAGATAGCCGTTTGTGCCAAGCGCCATATCCAGACCATTTGCCTTTCCATGCAGTATGGCATCGTACAAATGCGGACTGCATGTAGATTCGCCGTCGCTTACAAAACTTATTGCCTTGACGCCAATTTCTGCCGCATCATCAAGGAATCTGAATATAACATCTTTAGTCATCCTCTTTATATCATTTGCCTGAAGCATGCCATAACAATATGTGCATCTATATGTGCATGCCCTTGTCAAAGAACAGTCAATTGTTATTGGAGCAATCCTCTCGCCCCTGAGCCATGTCTCAACGCGCTCCTTATGCCATTGAAGTTTATGGCCATCAAGGATTATATTTTGTATTGCTGTTTGCATTATTTCACCCGCCAATCTCTTTCATCCGTAGTGCAGTTACAGAATCAGGATGTATATTTCCTGTCACTTTATGAAATAGATATACGGCAGACATAGCAGCAAGATAGCCTTTTGTAACTGCTATAAGTGATTTTAGAGTCACAGCCTTTGACTCTCCAGTGCCTCTGGTCTTAAGCGCATATGGCACCTCTGCATATAAGTAGCCATTTTTAATACACTTGATCAGGAGTTCTGTCTGGTAAAAGAAACCAGTTGCCTGCAAATCTGCGCCCTCCAATATGCATTTCCTATACATAACAGTCCCATTCATATAATTTAAGAGCATCCTGAATGAAATATTGATGATTGCCTTGTAGAGTTTAGAGATTATTCTTCTTTTTAATGTCCGTACCATTTTATTGTAAACAAATGGTATTATAATATCAACATTATCCATAAGAGGCATATATCTTAGGATTTCAAATGCATCATTTTCTCCATCCCCTGGAAGCATAACCACTGCCTCACCTTTAGATTCCTTTACACCTTCCCAGAATGATGCTCCTATACCGTGGGGTTTAGAATGATTTATAAGCCTTATAAATGGACATTTTTTTATAAGGTCTTCTACAGTTTCTTTGGTTTTATCTGTGCTTCCATCGTTTATAACTATAATCTCGCCAGAGATTCCAATTCTGGAAAATGTATTTATTACATTTTCAACAGCGCCGATGATATTTTAATGCCTTTTCAGCAACGGTCGCAACAACCTCCGCGCCTATGCCGCAGGTCTTCCACCCTGTATCTGCAACAATCAGCCTTCCTGTCTTTTTTACAGACTCACATATAATATCCTCATCCAATGGCTTTAATGTCCGCAGGTCAACGACCTCAACATTTATGCCGTCTTTTTCTAGAACCGCCGCTGCCTTCATTGCCTCATAAACCATAAACGATGTTGCCGCAATGGTTACATCCTTGCCTTCTTTTCTTACGATACCCTTGCCAATCGGCACTGTATAAATTTTTTCCGGCACATGCCCGATCTGCTCATACAGCCAGCGGTGCTCTATAAATATAATCGGGTTGCCGTCTTCAATGCTTGCAATGAGAAGCCCTTTTGCATCATAAGGCGTAGAAGGCATAACAACTTTAAGCCCTGGTATATGCGCAAATAATGCCTGCAAACTCTGCGAATGCTGCGCAGCAGAGCCCCATCCTCTTCCGATAATGCTCCTTATAACCAGCGGGACATTAACCTTGCCGCCAAACATATAGTGCCATTTTGCCGCATGGTTTATAATCTGGTCCATGCACATTGGAAGAAAATCAACCCTCATATGCACAAAAACAGGCTTCATGCCTGCAAGCGCAGCGCCTATTGCAACGCCTGTCATGCCGTTCTCTGCAATGGGTATATCAAAAACCCTTTCAGCGCCGAATTTCTTATGCAGATTTGTTGTTGTGCCGAATGTGCCGCCGGGGTCGTCAATGCCCTCGCCCATTACAAAGACGCTCTCATCCTTTTCAAGCATCTGGGTAAGCGCTTCTTTGATAGCATCGCGATAGGTAAAACCCCTTAACCCTTGGTCAGCAAGTTTTGACGCCTTTTCAAAATCTTCTTTATCTAGATATACTTTAGTCCACGGCATTATAGTCGCTTCGCTCCATTGTAAAATACAAAGTGCAAATTGTAAATTTTAAATTTCCAATCTTCACTTTACAATTGCCATCAGGCATAAACATCCTCAAAAAGTTCTTTATCGTCCGGCAATGGGCTTGTTCGTCCATATGAAACAGCATTATCCAATTCTTTAGCAATATTTGCCTTCAACTGCTGCAATTCTTTTTCTGATATGCTTTTATTTTTTAATATGAAATCTTCAAATGTCTTTACAGGGCATCTATCCATCCAGACATCCAACTCCTCTTTTGGACGGCAGCCCTTTTCATAATCGCAGTCAGGGCCGACATGCCCTTTCCATCTGTATGTCCTGCATTCAATAAATGACGGGCCTTTGCCTGCCCTTGCCCGTTCAACCGCCTTCCTTGCCTCTTCATAAACTGCCACCACATCATTTCCGTCTATCTGCACAGATGGAATAAGATAACTTTCTGCCTTCTTTGCAATGTCATTGTGCGGCTGCCTTGCAGAGATATATGAATTTGTCGCATAGAAATTATTCTCGCACACAAACACAACAGGCAGTTTTTTTAAAGACGCAAAGTTCAAACTTTCATGGAATGTCCCTTCTTCAGCAGCGCCGTCGCCAAAAAACGCCGCTGAAACCCTGCCGTCTTTTTTCATTGCTGACGCAAGCGCTGTGCCAACAGCAAGCGGTATGGCGCCGCCAACAATTGCAGATGTGCCTAATATGCCGTTTTCCGGGTCAACCATGTGCATTGAACCGCCCTTGCCCTTTGAATACCCGGTCTTTTTTCCATAAAACTCAGCCATCATGAGTTTCATGTCGCTGCCTTTGGCAACACAGTGTCCGTGGTTTCTGTGGGTGGAAAATATATAGTCCTCTTTTTTCAGGTTCAAACAAACGCCTGCTGCGATTGCCTCCTCGCCTATGCATAAATGAACAGGACATTGCATATCCTGAACAGGATATACCTCTATTATTTTTTCCTCAAACATGCGAATCTTTAACATGGTTGAATACATCTGTATCAACAACTCATTGGTTATATTTGTATTTTCAACCTGATATGATATTGTCATAGATTTATATAAAGTTAACATGCCCTGACGGATGTTTCAATTCCCGCAAATACCTGTTGATTTCATCCATCCTGCAATTGACCCTGCACTGCGATGTGTCTAATTCAGAATGAACCCATTCCAATGACTTTTCCCTCTTTTCGCCTTCCCAAATCTCCTGAAATGTATTGTGATATATATTCCCGTATAAAAATCTATCATCCCCAAGATATGCGCTGCAGCCCCAAACATTGCCGCCTGCATCTATATATGACCAAAAAGGCAGGGCCATACATTTATCATAAGTCCTTGCAGCCTCATCCCACTTCTTCATTGTATGCGTGCGGAAAATCACCTGAAAATCCTTTGTATTGAGACTGCGGAGTGTCTCGCCAAGATTTAAATATTCGCTGTAATGAAAATCCTTGTATAGTTTTGTATGGCTGAATGAATGCTGCGAGTAAGGCTTTACAACAAGATAATCCGCGCCAATATCCCTCGCCTTTTCAGCCAAAA
>JACRNI010000012.1 GCA_016234925.1 Deltaproteobacteria bacterium
CTCTCCTGTAGAAACAAGTTTCTTTTTTACCTCCCCTGCAATTGGCGAAATAACTTCAGTGTCTGAAACACGTTTTTTAGCGATATTAACCAGCGCCTTTGATTGATTTACCAATGCCTCTGCCTGTTTTAATTGCGCATCAGCCACATCATATTGTGTCTGCATTGCATCCATATCCTTTTTAGAGGCGACACCCTCTGCAAAAAGGCTTGTGTATCTTTTCAGGTTTGTCTGCGCATCCAGAAACAATGCCCTCACCCTTTCATATGCCTTTTCATTTGTTTTTAGACCAGCCTCTTGAGCCTCAAGATTTGCCCTTGCGTCTTTCTGGTCAAGTTTTAATATGACTTGACCTGTTTTTACAGCATCGCCCAAATCCACAAAGATTTTATCAATTGTGCCCGCAGATTCATTGCTGGCTGTTACTTCATCCCATGCTGCAAGCGTCCCTACAATTTCAACCTTCCTCTCTACATCCCTTGATTCAACTTTAACGGTTGTAATCTTAATTGCCTTTTCAATTGATGCAGGCTTCTGCGCCTGTGTCTTTTCCGCCTGTTTCTTTTCAGAACAGGAAAATAAAAAGACAAATAATAAGAATAAAATAAAAAATTTGAAATTACTTGCTTGCCAATGTTTCATCTAATAACTCCCCTGTTTTTTTCTTTAATCCAATGATTGAAATCTGGAGGTCGTATGTTGCATTTGCCAGCCCTTTTTGAGCAGAGATAACCGTCGCATTTGCATCCACAACATCCACATTTGTCGCAAGACCGTATTGAAACTGCTTAAACACCATTTTATAGTTTTCCTCTGCAAATAAGACCTGCCTCTCATATGAATTGATTGTAGATGCAATTGCAGTAATATTATAAAATGTCTCTCTTATATCCTGTTCAATATCTCTCTTTAAATTCAATCTCTTTAACTCTGCTTGGCGGAGTTTGCTTTTAGATTCTTTCAATTCCGCGCTTCTAAGTCCACCCTCAAAAAAAGGAAGTGAGAGTGTAATTGTGCCGTATATGCTTTCTTTGTTAAAAAAGGAAGATGATATTGGGTCCTGGTCTCTTCTGGAATATGTGCCGTCAAGTTTTAAACTGGGCATGAAATTCCCTTTTGCATATGTAATGCCTTCCTTTGCAATCTCCTCGTCAATCTTTGCCTGAATATAATCCCTTCTTTTATCAAAAACATTTAAAATAATGCCGTCAATATTCTTTGGGGTTGACATTGGAGAAGGCGGCCTAACCTTGAAATCTGGCGGAGTGCCGATAAGCCTTGCAAGTTTAGTCCTTGCTATATCAAGAGCGGCTAAAGACTTTGCGAGTTCTGCATTTGCGCCAGCCTCTTCTGCCTCAGCCCTCAAAAGAACTGATTTTGTAACATCCCCAACATCCAGCCGCGCTTTGGCAACCTTTGTCTGCTCCTTTGCCCTTTGCAGCGCAGCCTCTTTTATATCTTTATCTTTTTCAGCCTTCAACAAATTGTAATACGCATTTGAAACATCAAACACAATGCCTTCCTTTACAAAATCCAAACCCTCCTTGTTTGAATCAACCTTTTTCTTCGCCTGCCTCCTTGCGCTCCATTCCTTTCCACCTGTATATAGCGGCTGCGAAAACTTTAAACTGAATGTTGAACTGTTGTCAGGCTGAATAACAGTAAGACTTGATGTTTTTTCTTTTGTGTATTTTGTGTGGGTCCCCTCTGCTGTCATAGTCGGCAAGAGTTGGGAAAGCGCCTTATCAACACCAATATCTGCCTGCTCAAGGTCTTCCTCTGCAATTTTTATTTTTTCATGGCTTTTGAGCGCAAGGTCGTATGCCTCAGAAATTGTGATGACTTTATCACCTGCAATGGCAGGGGAAACAGTGAACAGTGAACAGTGAATAGTGAACAGTAAAAACAATAGAACCCTTTGAACTTTGAACTTTGAACTTTGAACTTTAATCATACTTGCCTCCTTCTGGCATTATCCTTACATCAACAGTCATGCCTATCTTAAAAGGTGTCTTTTCTTTTAACGCTATCTTTACCTGTATAACCTTCATGTCAATATTTTTAGCAGGGTTATTTGGCTTTATATTTCTAATTCCAACATAATCAGAAATCTCCTGAACCTCGCCCTTAAAATCCTTTCCGGGATATGCATCAGATGTTACATTTACAGAATCTCCAATTTTAATTCTACCTAAATCTGTCTCATCTACTTCAGCATTTATCCTTATATTTTCAACATCAGCAATGGTTAGTATCGGCTTTTCTGGAATTACTGTCTCTCCCTCTTCAAGATACTTATTTATAACATTGCCTGATATAGGCGACTTTATAACTGTCTTTTCCAGAAGTCTTTTATAATATTCAACAGTGGCATTTGCCCTTGACGCAGTATCTTCATAGACTTTTATTGTCTCCTGTTTCGGACCCTTTTCCAAAAGCCTTTTTTCCTCTTCTGCCTCTTTTACCCTTGCCTTTGCAACCTTAAATATCTTTTCCTTTTCATCAAGCATGGACTTTGGAATTACCCCTTCTTTATAAAGTTGTTCGTGCCTTTCAAGATTTGTCTTTGCCAAGTCCATATCTGCAGCCGCTGCCTCAAGTGAGGCAGTTGCCTTTTTAATCTCTTCTTCCCTTGACCCTGATACAACCTCTTTGAGTTTTGCCTTTGTAACAATAAATTCACCCTCTGCCTCTTTAAGTTTTGCCTGAATGTCCCTGCTGGCCAGCCTCGCTAGGACATCGCCTTTTTTTACAAAATCACCCTCTTTAAAAAAGACTTGCTCAAGCCTTGCTGTCAGTTCACTTCCGACATCTATATCAAGCCCTGACATTGCCTCCACCTTTCCTTCAGCAGCAACATATCTTTTGGATATAATCTCCTTGTCAGGCTCATGAACCATTTCCTTTGAAGGCTTAAAAAAGATATAGCCTGCGATTAGTAAAATAACTATGATTATTGCAAAAACAAGTTTCTTCATTATATCTCGGAACAATCAAAGGCTTATAATCTGTGTAATCTTTTAAAAATCGGTGTAATCAGTTTTATGCCTTTATCCTTCCATCTTCCAGATGAACTACCCTGTGCGCCGTGTCTAAAGCCTTTGGGTCATGGCTGACAATTGCGACAGCCTTTTCAAAATTCTCTGCTATATCCCTCAGGAGTTTCAATACCATCATTCCTGTCTTTGAATCCAGATTCCCTGTTGGTTCATCAGCGAGGATTATAGCAGGTTCCCCAGCCAGCGCCCTTGCAAATGCAACCCTCTGCTTTTCACCGCCGCTTAAATCCTCTGGATAAAAATTTGTCCTTTTCCCTAGACCGACTGTCTCCAGAAGTTTAAGCGCCTCTTTTCTCATCTCTTTTTTATCATGGTTTTTAAGCCGTAAAACAAGTTCAACATTTTCAACAGCCTTCAAAGATGGAAACAGATTAAAGGATTGAAACACAAAACCAAAGTATCTTTTCCTTATATCAGGAAGCGCATCCTCTGTAAAATCAGTTATTAACTGCTCATCTACTACTACATCGCCTTTTGTAGGACGAAGGATGCAGCCCATCATGGAAAGCAATGTGGTCTTTCCAGAACCTGATGGACCCATTATGAGCAACACCTCGCCCCTTGTAATAGAAAGGGTTACGGAGTCCACCGCAACAACCTTATTATCTCCTTCACCGTAAATCTTTGTTACATCATTTATTTTAAGTATTGGATTTGTCATATCCTGAAAACCATTGCCGGATCTAATTTCCTTACCTTCCTTACAGAGAAATAACCTGAAAGCAGGCATGTCAAAAGCACTATTAAAAATATTAAAATGAATAACACTGGACTTAGATATAGACTTACGCCTGCCCTTTCAATTGCACCTGATGATACAAGGATAAAGATAGAGCCAAAGATATAGCCTATCAATGCACTTATAGCGGTTTGCGTGAATATAACCTTATAGATGTCCATGTTTTTTGCACCGAGCGCCTTAAGTGTCCCAAACTCCCTGATATGTTCCATAGTATTTGCATATATGGTCTGTCCGACTATTGCCCCGCCGACTGCGAGTCCAAGTATTGCCGTCAAGAAAAAAGACATGCCCATGCCTGTCTCAACAGTCCAATACATAATATTTTTATAAATAAACTCGCCTCTTGTAAGGACATCATTGTCCTTCATTGATGCCTTTAAAGCCTCTGCCACATATGGTATCCTGCTTTTGTCTTTAACCTTTGCAACAATAAAAGATGTATGTCCTGCCGGCATAAATGCGCGAGCCTGATTGTACGACATAAATATTTGAGGCGCTGTTGTAAAACTCTTTATCCCGTGCGAAAGACCAACAAGCCTGAATCTTTTATTATTCAGTTCCCAGACACTCCCGATTTCAAGACTACCAAGCCTGTTTTCAGATGTATTGTCAGCAATCATATGCCTTCCGCCTTTAACATCCAGCGCAGTCCCTTTATGAATAGACCACGGGGCGCCGACACCTGTATCAGGATTGTATCCAATTATCTGAACCTGTTCCTTCCCTCCGTTTGCAAGTTTTAAAAAACCCCATGTGAGAATAATCTTATCTGCCCAGACAACATCAGAGATTGCCCTGACCCTGTTTATCCTCTCTTCTGGAACTGGATTTGCAAAAACAACATTCTGTATATTCTTTGATGCAACCCAAATGTCCGCATCATTATGGCTTATAATATCCGTAGCATCCCTCATCATGCCAATATACATGCTGACTTGAGTAATTGTAAGGATGGTAGAGATTGTTATCCCGATGAGCGTTATAAATAGCCGCCCCTTTTCATGAAACAAAGTTTTACATGCGAGCCAGAACATAATTATAAATCAATTATGAATTATGAATTAAATTCCTAATTCCTAATTTTTAATTCCTAAATCGTATTTCCTATTTCAATGTCTTTCCATACCATTAAAAAATATATCAACAAATGTGTCAATGACATAATCATTGGACATCTTAAAGTATTTCTTTAGTCCATATATCTCCTGAGATATGCTGTAGTGAAGCACCATCCCCATAAATGCCCTTGCTGCAATAATCGGTTCAACCCTTCTAAATAATTTTTTATTTACAAGTTCTTTTATATGTCCTGCCAAAAACTCAATGAGTTCCATGCCCTTTGTCTTTATAAATATATCAGAAAGGTTATGTCCTTCCAGCGCGCTGAATGTCAAAAGCCTTAGAAAAGACGGGTCTTCTTGATGCTCTGTTATCAGAAAATTTGCAACTTCATAAAACACATCTTTGCCGCTTTTTCCTTCAAGGATTTTCATAAGCCGCGAATGCCCTGCTGTGTCATTGCATCTTGAGTCAATGATCGCAGAATACAGCGCCTCTTTTTTTGAAAAGTGTTTGAATATGACAGCCTCGCTTATGCCTGCCTTTTTGGCGATTTCCCGCGTTGTGGTCCCTTTGAAACCGTTCTTGGCAAAAAGCATTGATGCCGCATCTACGATGTGACGCATCCTTTCATCTTTCGTCATCCTTTTTTTAATTTTTCTTGCAGTCATAATTATATACAGCGACATAAATAAATGCGCATATAGAGCGTCAGAACAAAGCAGACCAAGGCGCGACGAAAGCGAGGAGTGAGGCGTATTTTCAGCATACGCCGCAATGACGAGCTGAGGAGCAACGCAGGTACGCGAAGTTATGACGCTCTATATAGGTTAGTAAGTGCTTACTTTATACGGTAAGACAAAATATGTCAACTTTTTTGTTGCATGTGCAGCCATTGAAAACTGCGCTAATAAATGCAGATTTAAGACAAAACAAGATTTATTTGAGTTCCCTTTTAAGCGATTCAATGTTTTTTCGGGCCTCTGTAAAATCAGGTTTTAGTTTTAATGCAATCTCAAAATCCTTTCTTGCCTCAGATAACAACTTTTTTTTCCAATAAGCAATTCCGCGGTTATAATAGGCAATTGCATAATCGGGGTTAAATCTTAAGGCAGATGAATATTTATCAATTGCCTCGTTTAACCGCTGCTGGCTGTCGTAGATTCTGCCGAGATTATTGTATGCCTCGGTGTAATCAGGTTTAAGCCGTAATGCCGTTAAATATTCCTTTTCTGCTTTATCAAGATTGCCTTGATTATAATAAACATTTCCGAGATTATTATGGGCTGGCGCATGTGCAGGATAAAATTTCAGGACGCTCTCGTATTCTTTCACAGCCATGTCTAATTCACCCAGTTCAAAATAGATAACCCCAAGGTTATTGCGGGCATCTGCGTAATCCGGTTTAAGTTCCACCGCAATTTGATATTCCTTCATAGCCTCATCCAGTCTGCCTTGGTCAGCATAGATATTCCCAAGATTGTTATGCGCAAAGGACACATTCGGCAGTTCTTCGGTGATTTTTTTAAAAAGAACAATTTCATTTTTCCATATCCTGTTTGAAAATATTGTAAGAACTGCAAATATAGTTACAATCAATATACATCCGGTATTAAGGTATGCCCTTGGCCTGTCTTTAAAGAGTTTTATAATGGATGCAGATATAAAGATAGAGAATAGCATCGTTGGCATATATAGAAACCTCTCAGCAATATAAACAAATTCCCATCCAACAGGAAATGTATTCACCTTCCATATAACAGGCGCAAGCATGATAAATGGAGATGCAAGCAAAAAGAGCATAGCCCCATCCCTTTTAATCTTAAACGCAAGCAATGAAACTGATATTAAAACCATTATTGCAAACATAACCTTTGGTTCGAATACAGATGCATGCCACCTCGCAGGATAAAATGGACTTAATGGATACGGGATTATAAGGAGTCTTATATAATCAAATGCCGCTGCCGCCATTGTAAAGATTCGTGTGGATATGGGCTGGGATTGGGATGTATCTATGCCCAAAACAATATCCACGACCTTCATTCTTATAACAAGGTATATGCCGGCAAGCGCAAGATAGGGCATTATTGCAACTGCTCCTCTTTTAACCCCGTTTCTGTGGATTGAAAGAATAACCAGCGCGAATGGAAGCATTACTGCCGCCTCTTTTGAAAGAAGCGCAAAGAAAAATGCAATCCATGAAAGATATTTTTTATCTGTTAAAAAGAGGTAGATGGCAATGATTATAAAAAAGCCGAATATGACTTCGCCTGACGCAGCCCTGCCTATCGGTTCATTATTAACAGGATGCACTGCAAATATGGATGCTCCTATAAAGGATATACGTGCGTCATTATTAAAAAGGAGCAAGCCAATCTTGTATAGGATTATTACACTGATTAAATGCAGAAGGATATTTGTAAGGTGAAAACCAGATGGGTTTAAGCCAAATATTTTATAATTCAGGATATAGAGCAGCGACACAAAAGGTCTGTAATACTCCTGCTGACGTTCGCTAAAACTTGTCGTTTCCCATAGAGATGCTGCGAAGACAGAGGGTATTTCTCTTAAAGGAATGTTGATTTTGGGATTATTAACAATAAGGGTATTATCATCCCATACAAATCCGTTCTGGAGGGAGTTTGCATATGCGATTATTACCAAAAGCATCAGGATAATATAAGACTTCACAAAAAACCCCTGACTTGCCAGAACTGAATTTTAGATTTATCTCCTTATAAGCCTCACCATATCCCACATGGGCAGGAATATAGCAAGCGCAAGGAAAAGGACGATACCGAATATAAACAATAAAAGTATAGGCTCCAAAATGGTTGACATATTTCTTATTGTGTGGTCAACCTCTTGGTCATAATATTCAGCAACCTTTTCCATCATATTGTCAATAGCGCCTGTCTGCTCGCCGACTGCCGCCATCTGAACAACCATGGGCGGAAAGTATTTGATTCTTGCCATCGGCTCTGCAATGCCTTTGCCAGCGCGTACATCCTCTTCAATGGTTTTGACTGATTCTGCTATTACAATATTGCCTGCTGTCCTTGATGCAATGTCCAGCGCCTGAAGTATCGGCAGTCCGCTTGCGTAAAGAGACCCGAGCGTCCTTGCAAACCTTGACAGGATTGATTTTAAAAACATATTCCCGAATATAGGGATTTTTAACTGGAGGAAATCCCAATTGTATCTTCCGCTTTTTGTTTTAAAATATAGATTGACGAATATTATTCCCGAAACAATTATGAGCAATAAGATGTGCCAGTATGATGTGGAAAAATTGGATATGGCAATGAGCATCCTTGTCGGCAAAGGAAGCGCAACATTAAACATCTTGTAGAGTTGGACAAACTTCGGAACAACAAATGTCATCATTATAAAAATCGCCGCAACAATAGCGCCTAAAACAATCTTTGGATATAATGTCGCTGATTTTATCTTTGCCCTATTTTCATTTTCCTTTTCAAGCATGGATGCAAGCCTGTCAAGGACTTTATCAAGTATGCCGCCTGCCTCGCCCGCCTCTGCCATGCTGGAATACAATTCATTAAATATTTTAGGGTGCTTTGAAAGCGCATTTGCGAATGTTGAACCTGCCTCAATGTCCTCTCGTATCTTTTTTATAATCCCGGCAAATGCCTTGTTCTTTATCTGTCCTTCAAGTGTTGAAAGCGCCTTTGTTAAAGGAAGCCCTGCGCCAAAAAGCGTTGAGATCTGCCTTGTAAAAAGGATTAACTCCTCTGCTGTGATTCTCTCAAATATGCCTTTGATTTTGCTAAAATCAAACCTGATTTTGCTGACAGGCGATATGGCAATAGGTATGAGCCCAGTCTTATCAAGACTCTTTTCCAATGCGCTTTTGTCAGCGACCTCTAATTCGCCTAAAACAAGCGCCCCTTTCCTGTCTCTTGCCCTGTATGAAAATATTGGCATAGCGTTTAATCCCAGTTAATAATTAAGTTCACGCTCAAAAATGCACAGATGCAAGGCGACAAGGAGCGAGCAGCGGAGCATACTTTTTTAGGTATGTGAGCAGCGCAGCGACGAAGACAACGCAGCAGATGGGCGTTTTTCAGCGTGAACTATTCCACATCCTGCGTTGCATGCAGGATCTCTTCAAGCGTTGTATAACCGCCGATAACAGCCCTGATGCCTTCCTGCCGCAGCGTCCTGAACCCCTTTTTTATCGCCGCTTCCATAATTGTATTGCTGTCAGCCTTTGCAAGTATCAATTTCCTTAAATCATCATCAGGCAGCAGCGCCTCGTATATAGCAAGCCTCCCTTTAAAACCTGTGCCCTTGCAAATGGGGCATCCTTCTCCTTTGTAAAAATCAGGCGCCTTCATATACGGGGCAATGTTCATTTCATTTACATAACTCATGTCAGGCTTATATTGAACCTTGCAGTTCTCGCATATCTTTTTAACCAATCTCTGCGCTGCCACACATATAATAGATGATGTTATAAGAAATGGTTCAATACCCATATCAATGAGCCTCGTTATTGCGCCGACAGCATTAGATGTATGGAGTGTTGAAAGGACAAGGTGCCCTGTAAGCGCGGCATGGACGGCAATCTCTGCTGTTTCTCTGTCCCTTACCTCTCCTATCATTATTATATCAGGGTCCTGCCTCAAGACATGCCGAAGCGCTGTGGCAAATGTTATGCCGACCTTTGGATTTACCTGAACCTGATTTACAATCTTCATATAATATTCAACAGGGTCTTCAACTGTTACAATTTTTTTGTCTATTGTATTTAAGATATTTAAAAGCGTATACGCAGTGGTCGTTTTTCCGCTGCCAGTAGGGCCTGTAAGAAATATCATGCCATACGGTCTTTTTATAACCTTTCTTAGTATTGACACTGTATCCTGAAATGGCGTTAGTTCCTCAAGTTTTAATATCTGGGTTGATTTATCAAGAAGCCTTAAAACAACTGTCTCGCCAAAAAGCGTTGGCAAAGTTGACACCCTTATATCAATCTCTTTATTGGCGAATTTTATATTTGTCCTGCCGTCCTGAGGAAGCCGCCTTTCTGCAATATTTAAGTCGCTTAATATCTTCACCCTCGATACAATTGCAGGATGAAGATTCATATTAAAACTGAATGCCTTGTGAAGAACACCGTCTATCCTGTATCTTATCCTCAATGCATCCTCATCAGGCTCAATATGGATGTCGCTTGCCCTTTCAGCGACCGCCTGCTGTATGATGCTGTCAACAAGTTTTATAACCTTTGCCTCGCCTGCAATCTTCTCAAGAACCTCTGTGGATTCCGCCTCTTCTCCAACAAGCGCAATATCAGCAGCATCTACAATGCCTTTTATAAAATCCTCTTTTGCCCCCTTTTCTTCATATAAATCGCCTTTTTTATATCGCTTTCAGTCGCGACAGCAGGCATTATCCTATATCCGCCTGCCAGTTTTTCAAGTTCATCTATTGCAAAAACATCCAGAGGGTCAACCATTGCAACCTTTAAAACATCCCCTTTTTCTTCATACGGCAAAACCATATACCTTCTTGCAAGCGCCTCCGGCACTATTTTTATAAGATGCGGGTCTATGAGCGTTGTGTTAAGCGATATGTATGGTATATTAAATTGTTTTGCAAGCACCTCTGCAATCTTTTCTTCAGGAACAATGCCCATCTTTACAAGCGTGGACCCAACCCTTGCCTCAATCCGCTTGCTCTGGACAATTGCCTCATCCAACTGTTCAGGTGTTATCAGCCCTGCGTCAATAAGCAGTTCGCCAATCTTCTTTGTTTTTCTGGCAAAGACCATAATGACTCCTCTTAAAATGTTATCGTATCAATTCTGCCGTCATATACAGATGAATTAAATTCAAGAGTAATGCTGCTTGGATCTGTTCCATCAGTACAAAAGAACAGCCTCATTGTCTGCGTTGACCCTGCCCCTACGCTAAAATTTGTAACATCAAAATTGTATGGGCTGCCTTGACCTGTTGTGCTTGAATATCTTGCTGTCCCGATAGGGGAATCAATCTCTCGCAATGTCCCTCCGCCATTCCAAGTTACTCTTATAAAGTCTACTGTGATTGCTGAGAGGTCATTATTTATTATATTTAGGTCAACTGACTTTCTCTTTGCTGCCGAGCATGTCCCTGGCGGATTTTGGCTGCCAAGCGTTGCAACACCCGACTGCTGAATCGGGCTTGCGGTCTCATCTGTTTCCACTGTCAATGCGCTTTCATTTCCTGCTGTGTCAACTGCGCTCATCCTGTAATAATATGTTGTGCCTTTTGAAAGACCAACCCCGTTATTGTCATCTATATAAGAAGTCCCTGTTATGCCTGTTTTATAAAGCACCTCGCCGCCTGATGCTACGCCCCTGTAAATCCTATAACCTGCAACATCAGGGGATGTAGATGCTGTCCATGTGAGATTAAGCGAGGTATAAGATGCCCTTGTAATGGTTAAGTTTGTAGGCGGTTCAGATGCTATAGTGTCCTGAATAATAATGTCTTTTGTCTGCGTCTGCCCGCCGTATATAACTACAACATCTGAAAGTATAAGAACGCCGCTTGCCACTTTTATTGTGCGTCTGCCAATCGGAATGTTTGTAAAACTATACCTGCCATTGCTGTCTGTTGGTGTGGATTGAGTTGTATGGACGCCAGAGCCGTTTGGATAATATATGGTTACTGTTGCGCCTTGAAGCGCGCCGCCCTGCGTCCCCCTAACCTGCCCTGTAACATTGCCTGCAAGCACACTTGCCTGAGATGTCTCGGGTATTGTGATATTCCCGCTCCCGCCGCCTGTTGATGTAACCTGTCCTGTTGCATTATTATAAGAATACGCATTGCCCCAGCCGTCATATAATGCAAGGTAGTTGCCAGAGTCGTCTTTTTTTGCATCTATGTATGATGGTACGAGCCAGCCCGCGCCTGTGCCTAAATCCGCAACACTAGAATCATATGTAGATGTCTTTGTCCATGAAGGCAGTCCGCCTTGAGAAACAAGTTTAGTAAGATTTGTCGGCAATGCGCCAATATCTCCGACATAACCAAAACTCGTCCTTACGCCGCCTTGAACCAAATCAGGGTTGCCAAGCATCGCCATTTTTAGTTCATTCATCTCCTTAACTGTCTCATCAAACCTCTGCTGATTTATAATATTTCCGATAATAGACACAGCAGTTGCCGCAACAATGCCAATCAGGACAATGACCATTATGAGTTCTATGAGGGTGAAACCTTGTGAGAGATATTTTTTCTCTTTCATCGTCATCCAATGAGAATTAGGGTTCTAGGGTTCTAGGATTTGTAGCCTGCCGATTTATCGGCGTTTTTAAATGCGCCCAATAAATTGGGCAGCTACACTTGACCCCTTGAATCCTTGAACCCTGCATTACTAATACCTCAACTCCACCACTATATCATCTCCGCCGCCGGAAGCGCTATCCTGTCCGTAACTTGTTATGGTCGGTGTGCCGCTTGAACTATACACAAAATTGTTCCCCCACGCATCAATAAGATACTGCCCGCCTGATGAATCTACATATGGTCCATTCCAGCCTTTTCTTGTGTATCTGTCCCAGTTCGGATAACTGCCCTGTGAGACCAAATCAAAAAGCGCATTTGGAAAACTCCCAACATCCCCTCTAAATCCCCTTGCAGAATATGTGCCAGCGCCTGTCATTTCAGGTGTCCCGACAATTGCCTTTTTAATCTCCTCCATCCGGTGTTTTGTCACATTTATCTTTGACGGTGTAATCAAATCCCAAAATCTAGGCACAGCAACAGCGGCAAGCACTGCCACGATAATTATGACTATAATCAGTTCCATCAATGTAAACCCTTTGTCTTTCATTGTGAGATAATTCTAATCCTTGCCTCTCATTTGGTCAAGGTGATTTATTTATAATATTCATAAGTTCCACGATTTCTTTTATAACCTCTTTTTCTTTTCCATTTTCTCTGAAGGCAAGTTTATATTCCTCATACGCCTCTTTATAATCACCCTTTTGTTTAAGAATCCTGCCTCTTAAAAAGTGCGCATAGTTCTTGGTGTTTTCTTTTTTGAAAAACCAGTCCGCCTCTTTTATGGCATTGTCATAATCTTTGTTCAGCATATATGCTGTGGCAATCTCAGTATGCGTGTCAAAATCATCGGGTTTAAATTCCAGATATTTTTTAAATTCTATAATTGCGTCTTTATACAATCCCATCTGGAGATACAGCACTCCAAGATTATGGTTTAATGTTTTATCAACAGGGTCTAGTTCCATTGCTTTTTTAAGCATCTCCACTGCCAGATACCCCTTGTCCTTTAAATAAAATTGCCTGTAAAAATTTGCCATATTAAAATATATGTCAGCACGATATGGACTGATATGCATTGCCTTTTTCATCTCTTGTTCTGCCATTTGTAATGTTGTAGGGTCATTGGATAGTTTTGAAAGAGCCAGTCCAAGATTAAAGTGATGGCTGTCATCAACAGGGTCTATGTCTATTGCTTTTTTAAAATATTTTTGAGCCTTTTCATATTCGCCTGCTGCAAGATACCCTTTTCCTCTTTCGCTGTAAAGAGACGCAAGATAAGGGTCAAAAAGCCAGATGGATGAAAAAGCGAATATGCCAAATGCGAGGATATAGAGTTTATTTTTGCCGAGTCTTGCAAATATCTTAAACGAATCTAAATCAATCTTTATTTTTTTATGCAAACCCAAATCACCTGCCGCGCTTATAGCATAGGCAATATAACCCCAGAACAAAAATAAAATGGATGGTATGTATAGGTCAAAGTCGCCGATGGTGTGAATCAGCATAAGAAAAGAGCCGATTAAGGCAGGAAGGAGCATGATATACGACCCCCCCTCTCCCCCGACTTGGTGGGCGGGAGAGGGATGGGAAGAGGGTGAGGCGAGGTATTTTAAGCAGCGAATGCCTTGTCTAAAATAAACATAGATGAGGATTAAAAATATTGCCAGACCGATTATCCCAAGTTCAGCCCACAACTGAAGATAATCATTATGGCTGAAATAATGCTCAACATTTTTATATGCAGGATTTTTATACTTCGAATATATTGTGTGAAAATTCCAGAAGCCGACGCCTCTAATCGGATGCCCTTTGATAATCTCCCATGTGCTTTGCCAGATATTCAGCCTGTCTATTGTTAAGCCTGAAATCTCTTCTTGTTTTGGCGAGAATATGCTGCTGCCTGTTCCCAAAGGGGTAAAAAATAATAATAGAACTGTGAAAAAACCTATGATTAAAATCTTTAATCTTGCTTTGTGTTTTGGGATAAAGAGCCAAAACAGCAATAAAGCAACTGCGATTGAAGCAATAAGAAAGAGCCATCTCCCGCCTGTGCCTGTGGCAAGAAGGGCTGCAAATGAAAGCATTGTTAAGACAAAAAAAAGGGCGGCATATTCTATTTTTTCAAACAAAAGGTACAGCCCTATCAAAAGAGGCATTGTCAAAAGCAGATACCCTGAAAATGAATTTGGATTTACAAATGTCGCATGCGCCCTGCCTGAAAAACTGCTGTGGCCTGTAGTGTATTGATAAATAGCGAAAAGCGAAAGAAATGTTGTTGTGATTATAAGGATGATACACATGCCTTTCCAGAGCCTGTGCTTAAACGGCAGAAAAGAAAGAAATATTCCGTTTATTATCACGCTTGTCATGGCAAAAAAACCGTATCTCGTTGACAAGGGATTGATGCTGTAAAAAAAAGAAGCGAGGATGACACCCAAAAACAGTAATGATATTGATGATAAAGGCGAGAGGACTATTTCAATCGAACCATTTTTAATTGTGTGCCAGACAAATGACAGGATTAAAATATTTGTGCAAAGGAATATAAGCGTAAAGGCAAGGATATTGCCAGGGCCCCTGATTAAAGGGGTGAGGGCGAGCAATGAGGCATTGAAGATAAATAACCAGATTATATGAAATGGACTTTGCGCCATAATGCTATACACAGCGTCATAAATAGGGCCGCATTACAGAGCGTAAGAACAAAGCAGACCAAGGCGCGACGAAGGCGAGGAGTGAGGCGTATTTTCAGCATACGCCGCAGCGACGAGCCGAGGAGCAACGCAGGTATGCGAAGTTATGACGCTATGTATCATATCAAAAAAAATGGCGGGCAAAAACCCGCCATTTTGTTACTAGGTTTAGTATATTGTATTACGTGCAGTTTCCTTCAGCAGGGTCGCCTTTTGGTGTTACAATCCCTGTTGCGCTGGAGTAAGACCACGAACTATATTTTTGAGCGCTCTTCCATCTATAATATATCTCTGTTGCATTGGTACTGTTGTTTACACCCCACTGTCCTCCATCAAAGCCAGTGCATGAAGTCGGTGTTGTATCGCCTGTTTTAGCATAAATATCGCTTACCACATTTCCATCAAGCGGATTCACAGGGTAATACGGCGACTGTCCCATTATCCTTTTGCTTGCATTATATATCTGGATGCCGCTCATTATGCCGCCTATGCCGCCCTTTCCTGCTGCCCTGTCAGCGCTTGCCCCAAGGTCCCAGAATCTTGGTATTGCCACTGCTGCCAAAATCCCAAGAAGTATTATGACTATAACAAGTTCAATCAATGTAAAACCTCTTT
>JACRNI010000013.1 GCA_016234925.1 Deltaproteobacteria bacterium
GAGCGGAGGTTTCAGATAAAGGGCGCTGCGAATGACATAACAGTTGTTGATGACTACGGACACCACCCTGCTGAAGTAAAGGCGACACTAAAGGCTGCAAAGGACGGATGGGGTAAGAGGGTTGTCGCTGTTTTTCAGCCTCACCGCTACACAAGGACAAAGGATTTGTTTCAGGAGTTTCTCTCTGCATTTTATGACGCAGATATTCTCATTCTTACGGATATATATCCAGCAGGCGAGGAAAAGATAGAAGGCATAACAAGCAAGGCATTGTCTGAGGGCATCAAGGATTATGGTCAAAGGGATGTAACATATATCCCTGATAAAAAGGATGTGCCAAATCACCTTGCAAAGATATTAAAAGCAGGCGATATGGTTATTACAATGGGCGCAGGGGATATATGGCAGACAGGGGATGAGATTTTAAAAAGATTGGAGGTAGGAAGTGGGAGTTAGGAAGTTGCAAACTACAAATCCACACTCTCAACTTATCCGATTCAAGGGTCGTATGCTCTTTAATGTCCCTATGAAGGAATATACATCAATGAGGATTGGCGGGACGGCAGATGTTATTGCATTTCCTATAGATGAAGATGATTTGAAGGAAATCCTTAACTTTGCATATACAAAGGACTTTCCTGTTTTTTTTCTGGGCGCCGGCACAAACCTTCTTGTTAAAGACAGCGGCATAAGAGGTGTTGTAATAAGCCTTACGCATGGATTTAAAGAAATATTGTGGGAAAATGAAAATAGGGCAGTTGCAGGCGCAGGCGTCAAACTTGCGGAGATTGTAAACGAATGCAAGGCGCGGGGTCTTTCAGGCATTGAATGGGCTGTCCAAATACCGGGGACAATCGGCGGCGCAGTTGTAATGAATGCAGGGGCATATAGCGGCGAGATAAAGGATGTTGTTTCTGGAGTTGATGTGGTGGATATAAAGGGCAATAAGGAGTTTATTAAAAAAGGTGATTTGAGATTTTCATACAGGTCATGCCTTCTGCCTTCTAACCATATTATTACAAGGGTTCATCTTGAGTTTAAAAAAGATTATGAAGATAGAATAGAAGAACGGCTCAAAGAATTTAAAAAAATGCGGCAGAAGGCAAGCGCTGTGAAACTGTCAAATGCAGGGTGCATATTCAAAAACCCCGATGGGCTTTCTGCAGGCAAGATTATAGATGAGGCTGGATTAAAGAATACAAGGATTGGCAATGCAATGGTATCGGATGTTCATGCAAATTATATTGTGAACCTTGGAGACGCAAAGGCAAGGGATGTAATTTCTCTTATAGAGATTATTAAAGAAAGGGTCTTTAAAGAAAGAGGCATAAAACTTGAGCCAGAGATAAAGATTATCGGGGAGGAGTAAGAAAAATTTCAAATTTCAAATTTCAAATTTCAAATCTTAAAAAGATGCGGATTGGAGTTCTCATGGGAGGGATGTCATCTGAAAGGGAGATTTCCATCCGTTCTGGAACAGCTGTTTATAATGCGCTCATTAAAAAGTGTTATAACGCAGTTAAGATAGATGTTGATAGAAATATAGCAGGGGTTCTTAAAAAGAAAAAGATTGACATCGCATTTATTGCGCTTCATGGGAAATATGGAGAAGACGGGACAATGCAGGGACTATTAGAGATTATGGGTATGCCTCATACAGGCTCAAGTGTTATGGCAAGTTCAATGGCATTTGACAAAACGAAGGCAAAGGAGATTTTCAGGTTTCATAATATACCAACTCCTGATTGGGAAGTGGTTGAAAAAGGGTTCAAGGCGGGTGCCCTTTGGGCGCGGGTTCAAGGGTTCAAGGGTTTTAATCTCAAATTGCCAGTGGTAGTAAAACCTGCAAGGGAAGGTTCAACAATTGGACTCACTGTTGTGAAGCAGAAAAGAGGATTGCAAAAGGCATTAAAAAAGGCAGGAAGATATGATGACAAGATTATTGTGGAAAAATTTATTTTAGGCAGGGAACTTACTGTAGGGGTATTGAAAGGTCATGCTTTGCCAATAATAGAGGTGAAGCCCAAAAATGGATTGTATGACTATAAATCAAAATATACAAAGGGCATGACAGAATACATCTGTCCTGCGCCCTTGATTAAGACGCTTGAGTCTAGAATAAAAAAGATTGCGCTTGATGCATATAATGCGCTCGGCTGCAGCGGCGCAGCAAGGGTTGATATAATGCTTGATAAAAAAAACAGGCCTTATGTGCTTGAGGTCAACACAATCCCCGGCATGACAGAGTTGAGTCTGCTGCCAAAGGCGGCAAACCATGCAGGCATAGATTTTCCTGAACTTGTTGAAATGATGCTTATGGATATAAGGCAAAAGTAAAAATTAGGAGCTTGTTGAAAAACTCAACAATCTCTGATTACGCAGATAAAAGATTAGATTACACCGATTAAAACTCCTTGAAATATCTGTGTAATCATTTTTTCTAATCTGTGTAATCATGGCTGTTGATGGCTTTTTCAACAGCCTGTTACAGGGGTCATTAAAACAAAGGATAAAAAAAACCATTTCCTCCGGAAAATTCAAAAAAGTTTTCAAAGGGAGTTTGGCTTTTATATCCATTATAACAATATTTGTTTCAGGCAGGATATTTTATCAGGAATTATTAAATGCCCCTTTTCTGCAGATAAAGGAGATAAACATAAACGACGTTAAAAGGGTTTCAAAGGATGAAGTTTTGGAACTCGCAGAAATTGGATTGGGCGATAATATCATTGCCGTTGATATTGCAGAAATTAAGAAAAGGATTAAAAAACATCCATGGGTTGAAACAGTAAAGGTAAACAGGAAAATGCCTGATAAACTTTTGATTGATATAAAGGAAAGAACAGCGGCAGCGCTTATAAACCTTGACAGCCTTTATTTGATAGATAACAGCGGTTCTATTTTTAAAAGGGCATCTATAGAGGATGATGTTGATTTGCCTGTAATAACAACAGATGTTGCAAAAGAGGAAATTGAAGATGATGAAAGGGCTTCCTCGCTTATAATAGAGGCTATTGACCTGATAGGTCTGTTGAACGGAAGAGAGAAGTTTGGACTTGATATGGTGTCGGAGATAAAGATAGACACTGTTTACGGCCTAACGCTTTATGCAATGGACAGCGGCACAAGGATTGAAATAGGAAGCAATAATCTTCAGGAAAAACTCTTAATGTTTGACAGGGTGTTTCAAGAATTCGGCAGCAGTTTTTCAGGAATAGAATCTGTTGATTTGAATTACGGCAAAAAGGTTGTTGTAAGGCTTAGAGATGCAAAAGACGGCATTAAAATAAAGAAAGGCGGTGATGACAAATGGGGAAAAAGGACAATCTGATAGTTGGTCTTGATATAGGAACTACAAAGATATGCGCCATCGTCGGAGAGATGAGGGAAAATGGACTTGAGATTATAGGCATAGGGACACATCCGTCCAAGGGTTTGAGAAAGGGCGTTGTTGTAAATATTGAATCCACTGTCCAGTCAATAAAAAAAGCAGTTGAAGAGGCGGAACTAATGGCTGGGTGCGAGATAAATACAGTTTACACAGGCATAGCAGGCGGTCATATAAAGGGTTTTAACAGCCATGGCGTTATAGCGGTTAAGGATAAGGAGGTCTCCAAGTCTGATATTGCCAGGGTCATAGAGGCGGCGCAGGCAGTTGCAATACCGCCTGACAGAGAGGTTATACATGTATTGCCGCAGGAATATATAATAGATGAGCAGGACGGAATACTTGAACCTCTCGGCATGAGCGGGGTAAGGCTTGAGGTTAAAATCCATATAGTTACTGCTGCTGTTACATCTGCGCAGAATATTATAAAGAGCGCAAACAAGGCAGGGCTTGATGTCGCTGACATTGTCCTGCAGCAGATAGCAAGCAGCGAGGCTGTTTTGAGTCAGGATGAAAAAGATTTGGGAGTCGCGCTTATTGATATAGGCGGCGGCACAACGGACATTGCCATATACCACAACGGCACAATAAAACATACAGGGGTTATATCGCTTGGAGGAAATCAGGTTACAAATGATATTGCTGTAGGACTTCGCACCCCGCAGAGTGAGGCAGAGAAGATAAAAAAGAAATACGGATGTGCAATGGTATCAATGACAAAAAAGGATGAGATGATAGATGTGCCAAGCGTTGGCGGAAGAAATCCAAGGAGCGTATCAAGGCAGATACTCGGCGAAATTATTGAGCCGAGGATAGAGGAACTTTTCCAGTTGATAATGCAAGAGATTGGGCAGTCAGGCTACGACAATGTGATGGCATCGGGCATTGTGCTTACAGGCGGGACAGCCGCTATGGAAGGGATGGCTGAATTAGGGGAGCAGGTCTTTAATATGCCTGTACGTCGGGGCATACCAACAGGCGTCGGCGGACTTGTTGATGTTGTAAAGAGTCCAATGTATTCTACAGGTGTCGGGCTTGTGATTTATGGAAAGAAACACATGATGCCGATGCCGAGTAAATTTGGAAGGGGGGATAAAAACACATTTAACAAATTGTTTGCCCGAATGAAAGGCTGGATGAGGGAGTTCTTTTAAATAATTGAAAATTGCAAATTGAAGATTGGAAATTTTAAAATTTACAATTTCCATTTTACAATTCTCGCGAAGCGAGTAAAAAAAGGAGGTGTCTATGTTTCAATTAGAAGAAGGTTTTCACAAGAAGGCGGTAATAAAGGTCGTAGGGGTCGGAGGCGCTGGAGGCAATGCTGTAAACACAATGATTGATGCCAAACTGGAGGGCGTTGAATTTATGACGGCAAACACAGATGCGCAGGCGCTTGCGGCATCAAAGGCGGCTGTGAAGATCCAGCTCGGCACGCAGTTGACAAAGGGGCTTGGCGCAGGGGCAAGGCCGGAGGTCGGCAGGGATGCAACCATTGAAAGCAGGGACAGGATAAGGGAGGTTCTTGATGGCGCTGATATGATATTCATTACTGCCGGTATGGGCAAAGGAACAGGAACAGGCGGCGCGCCTGTTATTGCAGAGATTGCAAAAGAGATTGGCGCATTAACTGTCGCAGTTGTGACAAAACCGTTTGTTCACGAAGGGAAACAGAGACTAAAGTTTGCAGAGGAGGGGTTAAAGGAACTAAAAAATAATGTTGATACTGTTATAACCATACCAAACGAGAGGCTTCTTTCCATATCAAATAAAAACACATCTCTGCAGGATGCATTCAAAAAGGCTGATGAAGTTCTCTATCAGGCTGTAAAGGGCATATCAGATGTCATAACAATACACGGCATTATGAATGTTGACTTTGCAGATGTCAGGACAATCATGTCAGAGATGGGGCTTGCGCTTATGGGTTCAGGCACTGCAAGCGGCGAGAACAGGGCTGTTGAGGCTGCAAGAAGGGCAATATCAAGTCCGCTTCTTGAGAACATATCCATAAATGGAGCAAAGGGTGTTCTCATCAATATTACAGGCTCATCTGAGATGGCTTTGCACGAGATAAAAGAGGCATCTACTTTGATTCATGAAGAGGCGCATGAGGATGCAAATATCATTTGCGGCGCTGTGATAGATGAGGGCATGGGTGAAGAGATAAGGGTTACAGTGATTGCAACAGGTTTTGGAAAAGAGGAATGCGCAAAGGCGCATATTAAAAAACCAATGCCTGCAGAACCTGCAACCATTGACGAGATGGAAATCCCCACAATTATCAGAATAGAAAAAGAAAAAAAGGCAGAGGCAGTAAAGAGGTTTGAACCTATTAATATTGAGAACCACAAACAGAACAAGTTAAGCAGTTTTAACCCTGTTGCAGATGATATTTACGATGTCCCGACATTTTTGAGGAGGCAGGCGGATTAGAGGCAAATTCAAAATTCTAAATCCGAAATCCTAAACAAATTTAAAGTTCACGCCTTTGTTTTGAACATTTGAATTTTGGTCATTTGATATTGTTTAGAATTTAGATATTAGAATTTAGAATTTTTGGGATATATCTATGAAATCCATAATATTACAAATAGCAAAGGACAGCCGCTCTGCCTCTTTTGAACTTGCCCGGCTTTCCACAGGCGCAAAGAACAATGCGCTTTTAAGAATGGCTGATGGACTGCTTAAAAATGCCAATGCAATAAAAGAGGCGAATAAAAAGGATATTTCTGCGGCAAAGAAAAAAGGTCTGTCTATTGCTATGATTGACAGGCTTACAATCACGGACAAGGTCTTAAAGACCATGTCAGACGGCATAAGAGAGGTTGCAGGTCTTCCTGACCCTGTTGGAGAGATTACTAGGATGTGGAAAAGACCAAACGGACTTCTTGTCGGGAAGATGAGGATACCGCTTGGTGTCATAGGCATTATCTATGAGGCTAGGCCGAATGTTACTGCTGATGCAGCAGCGCTTTGCTTAAAGTCAGGCAATGCAGTGATTTTAAGAGGCGGTTCAGAGGCAATAAATTCAAACATTGCCATTGCCAAAGTTTTGCAGGATGCGTGCAGAAAACAAGGCATCCCTGATGCTGCAATTCAGGTTGTGCCGACAACTGAAAGAGAAGCGGTTCTTGAGATGCTGAAACTTGAGGAATATATTGATTTAATCATCCCAAGAGGCGGTGAAGGGCTTATAAGATTTGTTGTAGAAAATTCAAAAATCCCTGTTATCAAGCACTATAAGGGTGTGTGCCATATATTTGTTGATGAATCTGCGGATTTGAATATGGCGGAAAAGATTTGCTTTAATGCAAAGGTGCAGAGGCCCGGTGTGTGCAATGCAATGGAGACTTTGCTTGTTCACAAAAGTATTGCAAAGGAATTTCTGCCGAAGATGGGCAGAAGGTTTAAGCGCGCAAATGTTGAACTGCGGGGATGCAAAGACACTAAAAAGATTTTATCTTATGTAAAACCGGCAAAAGAAGAAGACTGGCATGCAGAATATCTTGATTTGATTTTAGCAATAAAGATTGTCAAAGATATTGATGAAGCAATGGATCATATTGCAAAATACGGCTCGCTTCATACTGAATCAATAATCACAAGCGATTACAGCAACAGCCAGAGATTTTTAAGAGAGGTTAATTCATCTACTGTTCTTGTCAATGCGTCAACAAGATTCTCTGACGGTTTTCAACTCGGTCTCGGCGCAGAGATCGGCATATCCACCACAAAAATCCACGCCTTTGGCCCAATGGGTTTAGAAGAACTCACAACCCAGAAATTTATAATATACGGGGACGGCCAGATTAGGAAGTAAAGGGAATAGGATTACAAGCAATTATTGTTTTCCTTGCTGAGTATTTAAATGAGGCTTTTATTTTCATATGATAATCTCCTCCTTTCCTCCGTAGGATTTTTGCCAATCTTTCTCCTCTATTGCCCTTAAAAGTGTTTCTCTTATCTCTTTTATCCTTCCAGTGTAATAGACCTTCTGTCCGAATATGTCCTTTACATAGAATATATCCGCTGCCTCGCTGCCTTTGGTTGTTATCTTTGAGATATGGATGTATAGCCCAAGCCTTGAAAGCGCGCTTGTAATATCATGCAAAAGTCCGACCCTGTCCTGCGCATGAATGTCAATGACAGTAAACTCATCTGACACATCATTGTCAATCTCAACAAATGCCGGCACATGAGGTTTTGGTCTTTTATCAAGTATTGACTGCCCCCTTTTTGCAAGAAGCCTTTCAATATAGACCGTCCCGGTCAGAACATCTGTCAAATCCTTTTCAACCTTGCGCCATTTTGATTCATCTAAAATTATTTCTCCGAACGGGCTTGCAGCCTGAAGCACATCAAGCACAATGCCGTTTTTTAATGTGTTTATCTGCGCGCCGAGTATATTTATGTTATTTGCCGCCATAACGCCTGTGATTTTTGCAAAGAGTCCGTGCATATCAAGGGTGCAGATTGTAACATCCGTATAATTCCGCTCAGTATTATGTTTTATATTCATTGTAAATAACTGGCTGCCCAACCCTTCCACAATCCTTATATGTCCTGCAATTACATCCGTAGAATTTGAAAGAAAATATCTCTGCGGCAGGAGTTTAAAATAATTCTCAATAACACCTCTATCAATCTCCCCTGTCAATATGCTTGCCGCATCATCCATTATCTTTGGAATCCGCTTTATTGCCTCCTCTGGCTCAAATGTCCCTCTTTCAATGACTGTAAGCGCCTTGAAGTATAATTCCTGAAAAAGCGCGCCTTTCCACTGATTCCATACATCTGGCCCAACTGCCCTAATATCCGCAAATGTAAGGAGATATAAAAGATTGAGCCTTTCTATATCGCCGATTTTTTTTGCAAAGTCTATTACGAGTTTTTCATCGTGTATGTCCCTGTGCTGCGCTGTATCAGGCAGAATCAGATGATATTTTACAAGGAACCTTACAAGTTCAATATCCTCTTCCGGCATATTCATCCTGCCGAGTATCTTTGGAATCATTTCAGCGCCTTTTTCAGCGTGTCCCTTTCCAGCGCCCTTTCCTATATCGTGCAGGAGAACGGCAAGCGTAAGAAGTTCGGGACGGGCGACCTCTTCAAATATTGTTGCCAGTAAAAAAAACTCCCTCTTGTATTCAAGGGCTCTCAATCTTTCAAGTTCCCTTATTGCAAAAATAGAATGGGTGTCTATTGTATAGATGTGATACATATCATGCTGAACCCTGCATGTAATATCTTCGAATTCAGGCATAAGCCTGTCAAGAAATTTTAATCTGTGCATGTCTTGCAAAATATCAAATGCCCTGCCGCTTTTAAGGATATTAAAAAAGGATTCCTTTAATTCATTGGATGATATTACAGAGGCATCAATCAGGTTTAGATTTTTTAAGATAAGTTCTTTTGTAATGTTATCCAATTTAGTGTTGTGCAGACAGGTGAGTTCAAACGCCCTCATCATCTTATGAGGTTTTTTCTCAAAAAGAGACGGCTCTTTTACAGACACAAGATTGCTGCATAATCTAAAGTCATCATCAATCTTTTTCTCCAAATCGCATATAAGGTCTAAAGTGTCTATTGAATAACCGTGTATGCACCTTGATATTATCAGGGATGAATGGTTATAAATATTTGAAGCGTGCAGGTAATATTTTTGCATAAACTTTTCCACACCCAAAGACACCTTTGTATCTTCAAAGCCGAATAGTTTTGCAATCCTTGTTTGATGGTCGAATGTCAGTTGGTCCGCCTTTCTCTTTGTCTCAAAATGCAGTTCATTTCTGACCCGCCATAAAAAATCGATTGATTCATAAATCTGCTTGAATTCTTCATCAGATAAAATGCCGCGCTGTTTAAGCCCTGCTATATTTGCAGGATAATCCTTTACCTTTGCAATCCAGATGGCAGTATGCAAATCCCGCAGTCCGCCCTCGCCCTCTTTAACATTCGGCTCAAGTATATAAACAGAGCCGCCGTATTTTGCCTGCCTTGAGCCGCTTTCTTCCACCTTCTCTTTTATAAATCTGTCAACATCCTTTTCTTTAAAAACATCCTTGCTGCTTTTCAACATCAATTCATCAAATAATGTTTTGTCTCCGGCAATATATCTTGCGTCAAGGAGCGCTGTCTTTGTCTTAACATCCTCTTTTGCCAGATTTATACACTCTTTTAATGACCTGACGCTGAAGCCGACATCCAAACCTGTATCCCACAGCACATATAAAATCTTTTCAGTAAGTTTTTCTATGGTCGGCAGGAGTTTTTTTGGATAGAGAAACATCAAATCAATGTCAGAGCGGATATTTAATTCCGCCCTTCCGTAGCCGCCGAGCGCAATCAAGGCATAGGAGGCTGGCTGGGCATAATCTCTTTTGCATTCAGCGTCCATAAATTCGTAAAGGGTTTTTAAAAAATTGTCTATCAAAGATGTGTAACCCCTGACAATCTCATGGCCTGAAGCATATTCAAGATGCCTTTGCCTTAAAATCTCCTCACCTTTTTTTAGGTAGTCTTTTACGGATGCAATTATATTGCTGCCTTCCAATAATAAGCGCGGCGGGAAGGCGTCTAAAGATGGGTCTATGATTTTGGTGGGGTCTGGGGTATTCACTCGGCCATGCCCATTTCTTTTACATATGCCTTTATGCCAGATGTTATGCCATTTACTATCTCATTTATATACACGTCTTCTTTAAGCCTCGCCTCTTCTTTTGCATTGCTTATGAAGGACACCTCAACAAGGACAGCAGGCATATGCGTGCCGACAAGCACATAAAACGGCGCTCCTTTTAGGCCGTTTCCTTTTATATCGCTATATTTTTGCCTTAATGTTGATATAAGGGATTCCTGAATATTTGACGCAAGGCTTGACGATTCATTATGTTTTGCTGTCTTTATAAGGTCGTTCAATATATACTGCAGGTCGCTCATCTTTTTTGTAGAAACGGCATTCTCCCTTGCCGCAACCCTCATCGCCACCTTGTCATTGGTTAAATCAAGATAATATGTTTCAACGCCGCTTGCCGCTCTGTTAAAACTTGCATTCACATGGACAGACACAAATATATCTGCATTCTTTGTGTTTGCAATTGCAGTCCTCTCCGGCAGTTCAACAAATGTGTCGTCATCCCTTGTCAAGACAACATGCGTAAAGTTCCTTTACTATCTTTAAAGTTACATCCTTTTCCCGCAAGCCTTTTTTCCCGATTGCGCCGGGGTCATGTCCTCCATGCCCTGCATCTAAAACAATCTTTCCTATTTTTAAACCGAGATGCTTGGCAATAGCAGGTTTTTCCTCTCCCCGATTAAGAAACTCGGGGACATGTTTTATAACAGCCTGTGGAGTTTCCTGCTTTTCTGGTTTTTCCTGTCTTTCTTGCTTTTGCTGCTTTGTATGGCCCTTGCCCATCACATCAATAACAATCCTGCCTTCAAGCGGAAATATCTTATAATCATCTATTGACTCTATGTCAAGCACAACCCTCACAACATCCTTTGAATACTGTCCTGCCCTCGCCATTTTTAAAAGGCCGTCGTTTATCGGGATTGGCTGTTTTAGGTTCGGACTTAAAGAGGCGTCCTTTAAATCAATGTAAAGCCTTCTCGGTTTTTCAATGGATGGGTCTTCTTTTAGAAGTTTTGATTCGAATTGGACTTCTTTTGTGAGGTTGATAACAACCCTTGTATATGTTGGATTTGACCAATATTTTATGTCAGCAACCTGCGCAGCGCTGTTAGATGTCTTGGCAGGGGCTTTGACTGGTTTTGCAGATGGCTTTGCTGCATATGACGGCAGGACAGAAATAAAGAAAAACAAGGCTAAAAGCCCTGTTAGACCTGTTAGAATAGACATCTTATGTTTTACATTTTGCATTTTGCGCTTTATATTTTGCACTTTCATGCTGGTTTATTGAACTGGGGCTTAAAAAAATCGTATTGACAGCATAAAATATGAATGTTATCGTTAAAACAATATAGACCTTTAAACAATATAATAACATGCATACACAAAAACTAACAATAAACCTGCCGAATGACCTTGTTAAAGAGATAGAACACTATAAGGATGCCTCTGATGAACCCTCGCGCTCTAAAGCCATAATTGACCTCTTAAAATATGCCCTTACCCTCCCGCCTTATTTCAAGGGCTATGACTGGGAAAAGGCAGAGGCAGAGGCAGACAAGGCTATTGCAAAAGGCAATGTCAAGTCATTTGACAGCGTCAAAGAATTCCTCAGAGACCTCAAAAAATGAGGATTATCCGCACAGACCTCTTTAAAAACGATTACAAAAATCTTCCTAAAACTATCCAGACAAAATTTGATAAAAAGATAATCCTCTTTGCAGAAAATATCCGCCACCCCTCTCCGCGTCAAAAAGATGAAAGGGCATAAAAACAGATGGGAAGCCAGCATTGATATGTTTTACCGCTTCACCTTTGAGATACACGAAGATTACTGCCTCCTCCGCCGTATTGGTCCGCATGACAATGTGCTGAAAAAACCATAATGGTCTTTTGGCGGGCGCAGCCCGCCCTGCTTGCTTCGTTTTTTAGGCGGGCGCAGCCCAGCCTGCTTGCTTGCTATTATTTATTCAGCTTGCATTAGGTTTTAGTGCCAATTTTCGGTAGAGCATGTTTAATGCAGTGTTTGATTGCGTTATCATATTTATTTTGAACCTTTGTTGGAGCAGACCTTTTCATTCTCCTTAAATTTTTCTCTATGGGATTTTCAAAATTAAATTTACCATGAGATGTTAAAAAAGTATAGTACAGACATCCATCGAAATCATATTGATTAGACTCTTCACTTGAAATTTCGGCTGAAATTTGATTTTCTATCTCCCTAAAACCACTGTTCTCAGGCCTCTCTTCATAAGCCTTGGCTTTATCAACAGCCGTTTTCATCATAACAATGCCAATCGTTTTCAACTGCTTTTCAGCTTCGACCGCTTCAATTAAAGCACGTCCGATAAAAATGCGCTCCTTTTGGTCAGCATAAAGATCACCAAATGAAATAACGCCGCGCATCGGTATGCGTTTAAGCGTCATTAAGTTAATAAATTTCTTAGACGCGGACTGTATGCATTTATACGATTTTGCAGTATCGTCATGTGAATAAATTAAAAAACTATCCGAGAAATAAAAGTATGACAAGCAATCAGGAAACAATTGACATGCGTCAGATAGTATCTTGATTATGTATTTGTAATCTTTCAATAGTAAGTAATCAGATCTGCAACCTTTTTCTACTTCTGAAGAAAACCCTAAGATGTCAAAATACGCAACCCATCTATCAATAAAACCAGATTGTGATTTAACATAAGTCTCTTTATGAATATCTTCTACAACCTTCTTTCTGGCCATCTTCTTTTTCTTTTATTGTACAACCTTTCCATAATTTCATGTATCTCGTGTATGCTTTTACAATCCTGAAGTCTTAAAAATCTTGGTAGTTGCAGGCTTTTTACCTGTGAAATCAACGCTAAAGTTTTTCTCAACACTGAACACTCAACACTAACCACTCTTTGCCCTACCTATTTGCTACCTCTCCCTTAAAGCCCTCTGCAAATTCTCACACCCCTTCTCATCCCCCAAATCACATGCCTTTTGAAAATCAGAAATAGCCCTGCCCATATTTTTTAACATAGCATAAGCAAGCCCACGATTGTTGTAGGCTCCGGCAACATTAGGGTCTAATGCAATTGCCTTATTCAAATCCTCAATCGCCCTATCGTGTTGGCCTTTAAGAGCATAAGCAGCCCCACGCTTGGTGTAGGATTTGGCATCATTCGGGTCTAATTGAATCGCCTTATTGTAATCCTCAATCGTCCTGTCAAGTTGTCCTTTTTTAGCATAAGCATCCCCACGACTTTGGTAAGCAAAGGTATCACTCGGGTCTAATGCAATTGCCTTATTATAATCCTCAATCGCCCTGCCCATATTGCCTGATAAAGCATAAGCAAGCCCACGATTGTTGTAGGCTCCGGCAACATTAGGGTCTAATGCAATTGCCTTATTCAAATCCTCAATCGCCCTATCGTGTTGGCCTTTAAAATTCGGGTCTAATGCAATTGCCTTATTATAATCCTCAATCGCCCTGTCGTATTGTCCTTTGTAAGCATAGGCAACCCCGCGATTGCTGTAGGCTTGGGCAAGATTCGGATTTAATGCAATTGCCTTTGTGTATGCCTCTATTGCAGAATCATACTCTTTGTTTAACCAATGTTGATATCCCTTTTCAAACCACGCATTTGTCTGAAACAGCCTCTCCTCATCTGTAATCTTTGCTGCTGCCTGTTTCTTTTCCTTCTCACCCTTTGCCCCTGCCAATTGCTTTTTTAATTCCTCAATATCTTTCTGGCTCTTGTCATAAGCCTGTTGTATCTTTTTGTAATCCTCTATAACCGATTTCTCTTTTACCCTCTTTGCCATCTCAGCAATCTTATCAGGGTTGACCCTTGCCTTTATCTTTACCCAAAAGCGAAAGCCGTCGCCGACAACAGTCCTTTTCTTGTCAAGTATCTCAACTTCCATAATCCCAGACGCCAAAACCTGTATCTCATCTTTTGTTACCTGCATATTCTCTACCTTTGTGTAACTCTCAACATAAGTGCCAGCCTGCTCTAAAGCAGTTCTCTTTGCCTGTAATAAAGCCCTGCTCTCTGCAACAGTCGGCGTCTCGCCATCGCCCATGTTGTAAGTCCCTTCGGCGATAATCTCTTTAATCTGCGCAGACGCATGCAAAGGCAGAAACAAAAGCAAGGTAATAATGATTGCAAAAATGTATTTTCTCATAAGACCCTCCTATTGACAGAAATACAGCCGCAACATTGATAATACGCAGCAAGAGAATAATCCATTGACAAAAATATTTATAGAATCTATACTAAAAAACATGGGGACTGCCCAAGCAAAAATAAAAGGTGAAACATCAGATACTCATCAACTTTTAAATCTGGTCTTAAAAGAAATCCGTTCTTTACGTCAGGAATTTTATCTTCTCCTTCCTCAAGAAGATATTGAAGAATACGCACATCCAGAACGCATCAAACGTTCTTATCAAAAGGCTCTTAAAAAATACCCGCCAATCTGATGTAATATGCAGATAATCTATACCGATGACTTCAAAGAAAATCTCAACAAATTACCCAAACAAATTCATCGCCTTCTAAAAATTCAGGAAGAACGTTTCAAAAACAACTGGAGAGACCCAAGACTCCATGTTAAAAAAGTCCGCTCTCTTGATCATGCCTTTTCATTAAGAATCACCCGTTCCTATCGGACGTTCTTTTACTTCCATAATCCTGAAACAGCAATCTTTTTTGATATTGACCACCGCAAAGATGTCTATCGTTAACCCTATCCACTTCTTTATTCGCCAAACATGGTTCAATTTTCAAAATTGAACCAGCAGTAGATTTGTAGGGGTTTGATTCATCAAACCCGCATATCGGGTCGGATAAATCCGACCCCTACAATGTTGTAACTTGCAACTTACTTCTCTACCATCTCCTTTAACCTTTGCAATTCCACTATCGCCTCAACAGGCGTCAATTTATCTATATCCATTGCCTTGAGCGTTTCCTTGAGCGGGTCTTTTTCTGCGAGCAGGTTCATTTGCTTTTTATCCTGAATCTTATTTTTTGAATATGCAAGCCTCGGCATGCCGACATCATCAAGTTCGCCCTTTTCAAGATTTTTTAAAATCTCCTTTGCCCTTAAAATAATCTCCTCTGGAAACCCGGCAAGTTTTGCAACCTGAATGCCGTAACTCCTGTTTGCCCCGCCCGGAATAATCTTTCTTAAAAATATAACCTTGTCATTCCATTCCTTGACAGCGATATTATAATTTTTGACCCTTTCTTTTGTCAAGGAAAGTTCGGTAAATTCATGGTAATGCGTTGCAAATAAAGTCTTTGCCCCTGAAAGTAAACCAATGCACGGCATGTCATGGATATATTCGGCGACTGCCCACGCAATGGAAAGCCCGTCATATGTGGATGTGCCCCTTCCGATTTCATCAAGTATGATGAGGCTCTTTGATGTTGCGTTGTTCAGTATATTTGCCGTTTCAGTCATCTCAACCATGAATGTCGAATTGCCTTTTGTTATGTCATCAGATGCGCCGACCCTTGTAAAGATTCTGTCAACTATGCCTATGCTTGCCTCATCCGCAGGCACAAAACTGCCGACCTGCGCCATGAAGGTGATTAGAGCCGTTTGCCTTAAATATGTTGATTTGCCTGCCATGTTCGGGCCGGTGATAACGAGTATTTGATTTTCTTTCTGGTCGAGACAAATATCATTTGGAACAAAACGTTCTGAAAGAGATGCCTCT
>JACRNI010000003.1 GCA_016234925.1 Deltaproteobacteria bacterium
CTCCATATTTAGAATATGGCAATTATATACTACCTTTTCAATTTTAGGGAAAGATTTTTTTTGAAGCGATATTGAAAGACAGCAATGATATGATATGATTTTACAGAAAGATGTGGTATAAAAAATTCCAGAGGAGACGCTAGATTGAATATTATCTCTGCTGTCATAATCGCATTAGACGCCTTGAGAATAAATAAAATGCGGTCGGCGCTTACAATGCTTGGGATAATCATTGGCGTCGGCGCTGTCATAGCGATGGTCGCTGTCGGCGCAGGCGCCAGGGTTCAGGTCTCTAAAGAGATTGAAAGCATGGGCTCAAATCTTTTGCTTGTGCTTTCAGGGGCGACTACAAGCGGCGGCATAAGGATGGGCTTTGGCACAGAACCCACATTAACAGCAGACGATGCAAAGGCAATAGCAGCAGAACTATCAAATGTTGTCGCATTTACATCCCCTGTCCATTCCGGCACAGCGCAGGTTGTCTATGGAAATCAAAACTGGAGCACAATAGTCAACGGCTCTATGCCTGAAATCCTTGATATAAGAGAATGGGCTGTTACATCTGGAATTGCATTCACACAAAAGGATGTGGACGGCGCAGCAAAGGTCGCCCTTGTCGGGCAGACTGTTGCTGAAAATCTTTTCGGCAGTGAAGACCCTGTTGGAAAGATTATAAGGATAAAAAAAATCCCATTCACTGTTACAGGTGTTCTTGCAAAAAAGGGTCTGTCGCCCATTGGGCAGGATCAGGACGATGCAATTTATATCCCTTTAACAACTGCGCAAAAAAGGGTCTTTGGCGCAAAAATCCCCGGCAGTGTAAGGATAATCTATATAAAGGCGGCAGGAAAAGATGTTCTCAATGATGCTGAAAATGAAATAAAAAAACTATTAAGGCAGAGGCATCGTATTGCTTCGGGCAAGGAAGACGACTTTACAGTCCGCAATCTCACGGAGATGATGTCCGCATCTGAAAATGCATCAAAGATAATGACAATACTGCTTGGCGCAATAGCATCCGTGTCTTTGATAGTCGGCGGCATAGGCATAATGAACATAATGCTTGTATCGGTTACAGAAAGGACAAGGGAAATCGGCATAAGAATGGCAGTGGGCGCAAAAGGCAGGGATATTTTGATGCAGTTTCTTATAGAGGCGGTTGTGCTTGCGCTGCTAGGCGGCATGATTGGAATACTTATTGGTATTATCGGCTCAAAGATTATAACATATATGGCTGAGTGGCAGACGCTTATAACACCGTGGTCAATAATCCTGGCATTTGGATTTTCATCCATTGTCGGAATATTTTTTGGGTTTTATCCTGCAAGACGGGCATCCATGCTTGACCCTGTGGAATGCTTGAGATATGAGTAAAAATAGTTGCAAGTGTCAAGATGCAAAGTAGTGCGAGGCTTTAGCCTCGCTATAAGCGACCCTAAAGGGTCGCACTACGCAACCTGCATCTTGCCAACTTAACTTGGAGGTCTCAATGAAACAAAAACAAAAAAACATTATAAATGGCATCAAGGCAATCCTTACGCGAGACCTTCATATTGACCTTGTAAAATCTCCAATCCATTTAAAAATAGAAAAAGACACCATTGTTATGGAAGGCATGGTCGAAGGCATAGCGCAGAAAAAAAAGGCGCTTCTTGCTGCAATGGGTGTGTCTGATACAACAGGGGTTATAGATAGATTAAGGGTAAAGCCTTCTGTAGCTATGGGTGATAAAGAAATAAAAAAATATCTGCTGGATGCCTTTGATGAAGAATCTGCAATAGATGCAAATAAAATTGTGATAGATGTAAAGCATGGAATAGTTGATATTGAAGGTGAAGTCCCTTCCTTGAGCCATAAGCGTCTCGCTGGGGTCTTTGCATGGTGGGTTCCGGGAAGTATTGATGTAATAAACAGCCTTGAGGTTATACCTCCTGAAGAGGACTGCGATGATGAAATCACAGATGCGGTAAAACTTGTATTTGAAAAAGATAGGTTTGTTCATGAAGGCAATATCAGCGTTTCAACAAAAAACTATGTTGTAACACTTGACGGCATTGTTGGCAGCGAGGAAGAAAAACGGATAGCAGAAAATGATGCGTGGTATGTGTGGGGTGTGAACGAGGTGGAAAATAAATTAAAAGTTGTCAGATAAAACTATATGCAAAAGAATATAAACTTCTTTTTTAACCCTCAGTCCATCGCACTTATCGGCGCATCTCCAACACCCGGCAAGTTATCCAATGTATTATTGCAGAGTTTGAAAAAGAGATTTAAGGGCAATATCTATCCTGTAAATCCAAAGTATAAATCAATAGACAATCTAAAATGCTATGCAGCAGCAAATGAAATAAAAGAAAAGATTGATATTGCTGTTTTGATTGTCCCTTCCAATCTGGTTTTGCAGACGTTAAACGACACGGCAAATGCAGGCGCAAAAGGCGCTGTTGTTATAAGCGCTGGTTTTAAAGAAACAGGCAATAGCGGGGCATCTCAAGAAGAGGAAATAAAAAAACTTGTTAATAAAACAGGCATGAGGGTTATTGGACCAAACTGTATGGGCTTGTATGACAGTTTTTCAGGTGTTGACACTTTTTTTATTTCAGAGGATAGACTTCAAAGACCTGAAAAAGGCGGACTTTCAATCATCTCGCAGAGCGGTTCATTTGCAGTAAGCATAATGGATACGCTTGCGATGGAAGGCATTGGCATTGCAAGGGTTGTAAATTATGGAAACAGGGTTGATGTCGGCGAAAATGATCTTCTTGATTTTTTTGCAGGAGATGAAAACACAAAGATTGTTGCCTTATACATAGAGGCAGTTGAAGATGGCAAAAGGTTTATAGAGACAGCAAAAAAATGCTCAAGTAAAAAACCTGTCATTGCAATAAAGGTTGGAAAATTTGATGCAGGAGCAAAGGCTGCAAAATCCCATACAGGCGCAATTGCAGGGAGATATGAGATTTACAAGGCTGCATTTAAAAAGGCAGGGATTATTGAGGTCTCTGGCTACAATGGACTGCTGGATGCTTGCAGGGTGTTTTCAATGCAGGAAAAAGCAAACGGAAAAAAGGTTTTTATATTAACAGACGGAGGCGGTGTTGGCGTGAGTTTAACTGACTCGTGCATAGAAATGGGGCTTGACGCTGCGCCTCTGCCGGAAGAGGCAAAAACCGAACTTTCCAAAAAACTCCCTGCATTTTGCAGCATAGCAAACCCGCTTGATTTAACAGGAAGCGTTACTGACAATGAGTATAAGATTGCCCTTGAACAAGGGCTTAAACATTATGACATCGCCATTGTAGCAGCACTCTGGGGACCACCGGGACTTACAGATAATCTTGTTTCTTATATAAAAGATGTTTCAGAAAAACTAAAAAAACCTGTTATCATATGCAGCCCGGGCGGCAGATTTACACAGGATAAAAAAAGACTCTTTGAATCAAAAGGCCTTCCTGTATTTTTAACGCCTGAAGACGCAGTAAAGGCAGCAGTGTTATTAACGGATAAAATGTAGTTGCGGACATTTATGTCCGCCGAATGGCCGACCATAAAGGTCGGCGACTACAAAAGAATAATTAAAAACAGGAGGTGGGGGATGAAAAGGATATCGGGATTTTTTTTAATTTTGAGCATGTTTATTCTGCTTGCAGGGTGTGCGACAATGGCGACAACGACACCAACGACACCTTTAACGAAAGCGGCAGAAAGCGGTGATATTAATGCGGTAAAAAGACTGCTTAATGAAGGCGCTGATGTAAATGCAAAAGATAGTAATAACTGGACTGCTTTGACTGAGGCAGCTCGTGATGGTAATACAGAGATTGTAAAGCTCCTCATAGAGAAGGGTGCTGATGTTCACGCAAAAGCCTATAAGGGCTATAGTGCTTTGATGGTTGCGGCACTTGGTGGTAATACAGAGATTGTAAAGCTCCTCATAGAGAAGGGCGCTGATATAGATTATGCCATTACAATAATGCTCAATCAGTATCCCTGGCAGGGTGGAGGATATGAGGTAAGGAAGCGTCAGGCTTCTGCCGCAACGGCTGCTAAACTGCTTGAGAGGATGAGACCGAAACAACAAATAGCAAGCCAGCCTGCAATAGCAGCATCCAAGCCCTCTCAAGAAGTATCTCCTGCCATCAAATCCGACGTTGACGAACTGCCTGCAATAAAAGCAAAGCCCAACAAAAACGCCTATGCCATTGTCATTGGCATTGAGAACTACCGCCAGAAACTTCCGAAGGCTGATTTTGCTACTGCTGATGCACAGACAATGACAGAATATCTAACAAAGGTTATGGGCTATCCTGAGGAAAATGTTGTTACACTTTTGAATGACAGGGCTTTGAAAAGCGATATGGAAAAGTATTTTGAAAAGTGGCTTTTCAACAATGTAGAAAAAGACGGAAGTGTATTTATCTACTATTCAGGGCATGGAGCGCCGAATGTGAAGACAGGAGACGCCTTCTTAGTGCCTTACGACGGAGACCCATCTTTTATTGACCAAACAGGGTATTCGTTAAAGAGGCTCTATGACAATCTTGGCAAATTGCAGGCAAAGGATATAATCGTTGCCCTTGATTCATGTTTTTCAGGGGCAGGGGGAAGGTCTGTCATAGCAAAAGGCGCAAGGCCGCTTGTAATGACAATGGCGAGTTTGGCAATTCCATCAAAAGTAGCAGTCCTTTCAGCCTCGTCAGGGGAACAGATAAGTTCAACATACGAAGAAAAGGGGCATGGCTTATTCACTTACTTTATGCTGAAAGGAATAAAAGGCGAAGGTGACACAGATGGAGACGGGGCAGTAGAGATAGGAGAACTCTTTAACTACATCAAACCTCAGGTAGAGCGGATTGCAAGAAAGGTCTATAACAATGAACAATCGCCGCAACTGATTGCGCCGTCCGAAAAACAGAAGTTCTTTTTGATAGAGAAGGGAAGATGAAAAAGTTTTTAATAATAGCCCTGCTTTTTATTCCAGTTTTATCCTTTGCCTCTGAAACCCCTGTCTGGATTACCGCAGAAGGCGAGGCGTATCTCGGCGAAATAGAAACTCAAAAAGAGGTGAAGGAGCGGGCAAAGATTGACGCGCAAAATAAAGCGGTGGAGCAGGCGGTTGGGACATTTATAAAATCACACACCCTTGTATCAAACAATCAGATTGCAGAGGATTTGATTTATGCGGCAGTCAGGGGAAAGATTGAAAAAACCGAAATCATAAAAGAAGACTGGGATGCAAAGGATAGAAATCTCTATAGGGTTAAACTCAAGGCTCTTATTGAGCCTGTGTATCCTGAAAAAGGTCAGGGCATATCCATAAAACTATCCCTTTCAAAGACAGATTTAAAAGAAGGCGATGAGGTTAAAATCTTTTATCAGGCAAGCAGCGACTGCTATATTTATATCTTTTCAGTTGCAGCAGACGGTTCAGTAACCTTGCTTTTGCCCAACTCAATAAATCAGGAAAACAGCCTCAAAGCAGGAAAAACTTATCAATTTCCTCAAGAAGGAAGCAGGATAAAACTTTTGGCAAAATTTCTTCCTGATTATAAAGAAAAACTAGCAGAGGAAAAGATTAAAGTCATTGCAACAAAGAAAAAAGAGGACATAATCCCTCTTGGATTTCAGGAAGGCTTTTTCAAGGTCTATGACGCAAAACAAACTGGCATGATAAGCGATTTGGTAAAGAGGCTTAATCAGATTGAGCCGACTGATTGGACAGAGGCGACGGCTGTTTATATATTGAAAAGATAGTATCAGGATATACTATGATTACACCGATTATAAAGGCAGATTACACAGATTAAAACAAATAGTAGTCTTAAATCTGCGTAATCATATTTTAGAAATCTGTGTAATCCAAAAGGAGATTTTATTATGTCAGACGAACATGTTGAAAGCATGTTAAAGGTTGACGAGGTATTTCAGCCCTCAAAGGATGTAATTGAAAGGGCATGGATAAAGGATTATGAAAAGGTTTATAAACATTCCATTGAAAACCCTGAAACATTCTGGGGAGAGATTGCAGGAGAACTTGAATGGTTTGAAAAATGGAAAAAGGTTTTAAAATGGGAGCAGCCATGGATGGGGGGGGCTTCTTGGTTTGTCGGCGCAAAATGCAACATAACATACAATTGCCTTGACAGGCATGTAAAGACGTGGCGGAGAAACAAGGCGGCAATCATATGGGTGGGCGAGGACGGCTCTGAAAGGATTATAACCTATGACGAACTTTTAAGGAATGTGAACCGATGCGCAAATATGCTCTTTGAAATAGGAGTTAGAAAAGGGGACAGGGTTACAATCTATCTCCCGAGGATACCGGAACAGATTATTGCAATGCTTGCGTGCGCAAGGCTTGGCGCTGTGCACAGTGTTGTGTATTCAGGATTCAGCGCAACGGCGCTGCAAAATAGAATCCACGACGCTGAATCAAAGGTTGTTATAACCGCAGACTGCGGGTATCAAAGGGGAAAGTGCGTGCCTTTAAAAAACATAGTTGATGAGGCAGTAAAGGATTGTCCCAGTGTTGAAAAGGTTATTGTTATAAGAAGGCAAGAGCCGAAGATAAAACTTGAGCCCAAAGATATTGACTGGCACGAGGCAATGGAAAAGGCATCACAAAAATTTGAGCCTGCAGTAATGGATTCCGAAGATCCGTTATTCATGCTCTATACATCAGGCACAACAGGAAAACCAAAGGGCGTTATTCATGTTCACGGCGGCTATATGGTCGGCACATACATCACAACAAAATGGGTCTTTGATTTAAAAGACGAAGACATAATGTTCTGCACAGCAGACCCGGGCTGGATAACAGGACATAGTTATATTGTGTATGGGCCTCTTTTAAATGGCGCAACAATCATATTTGCAGAAGGCGCGCCAGATTTTCCCGACCCGGGCAGGTGGTGGGGGATTATTGAAAGATACGGCGTAAACATACTTTATACAACACCAACTGCAATCAGGCTTTTGATGAAGTATGGTGATGAATGGCCAGAGAGATACGATTTATCAAATTTGAGGATGCTGGGAACAGTTGGCGAGCCCATAAACCCAGAGGCATGGCTTTGGTATAGAAAGGTTACAGGCAGCAGGCTTCCAATAATGGACACATGGTGGCAGACAGAAACAGGCATGATACTTATTACTCCCCTGCCCTGCACAAAATTAAAACCCGGCTCTGCTGCAAGACCTTTCCCCGGAATTGAGCCGATGATTGTTGACAGAAATGGAAACCCTCTGCCTGCAAATGAAGGCGGATTTCTTGTAATTAAAAAACCGTGGCCTGCAATGATGAAGACGATTTACAAAGACCCTGAAAGATACGCAAAATATTGGCAGACAATAAACGGCTTTTACATAGCAGGCGATGTGGCAAGACAGGATGAGGACGGATATTTCTTTTTCATGGGAAGGGCTGATGATGTGATAAAAGTATCAGGCTACAGGCTCGGCACAGCAGAGATTGAAAGCGCCATTGTCTCTCACTATGCAGTTGCAGAGTCAGCGTGCATTGGAAAGCCTGATGCATTGAAGGGCGAAGTCATTAAAGCGTTTGTGATATTGAAGCAAGGTTATAAGCCGTCTGACTTTTTATTAGATGAAATCAAAAAACAGGTAAGAAAAGAATTGGGGCCAATTGCCATTCCCGCAGAGATTGAATTTACCGAATGGCTGCCAAAAACAAGGAGCGGCAAGATTATGCGCCGTGTTTTAAAGGCAAAAGAACTAGGTGTGGAGCCGGGGGATGTGTCAACTTTGGAGGAGTAATGAGTTGACGCTGAAAAATGCCCATCTGCATCTTTGTCGCTACGGCTTCTTCGCTCAACATACCTAACATAGTATGCCTCGCTTGAAGCCTTGCTCCGCCTTGCATCTGGAACATTTTTGAGCGTCAATTTTGACGGCATCGTAAAAAAGTCGTCATTCCTGCGAAAGCAGGAATCCAGAAAGCCTTGAAAACACGGGATTCCCGTTTGCACGGGAATGACAGAAAAACCGCTGCTACCCTTTGATATACCCATGACAAAGATAGAAGAAAAAATAAGCGAGGGGGTGGTTGAATAGTCTGTTGAAAAAGATTTGAATATCAAACCCTTTATGGTATAGAATTGTAAGGGAAAGGAGGCGCTCATGCGAGCAACACAAAAAGAGAAAGACATAGTGCATGTCAAACAGTATGTAACCGACGCAAAAGGACAGAAGACGGCTGCGATTCTTGATATGAAAGAATTAGCGAGAGTTCAGGAAATGCTGGAAGACCTTGCAGACTTGAAGGTTATTGAAGAAAGGGTATGCGAAAAGGAAGAGAGTTACGAGGCTTACAGCCGCAAGAGAAAATCTTCCATCAATGTATAAACTCGTAATCAAAAACTCTGCAAAGAAAGAGCTCGACGCTATTCCTGCCGACCAATTCCTCAAAATAGACGCCGCCATTCTTGCATTAAAGACAAATCCGCATCCGCACCCTCAGTCAAAAAAACTGAAAGGTGAAGACAAGCGCCGATTGCGAGTAGGCGACTACAGGGTTGTTTACGCAGTTAATGGAAAAGAGAAGGTCATCACCATCTACAGGGTGCGGCACAGAAAAGAGGTTTACCGTTAGAATGAGCGCCATGCAGAAGCATTTGCCAAAAAAGTAGAGTAAAAATATGAAATCACCGAATATTGAAATAACTATTAAAAACGCCTTATCTGCTGGCAGAAAATCGCTTTTAGAGCCAGAGGCATTGGAACTTTTAAAGGCATTTGAAATCCCTGCGCCTGAATATATTGTTGTAAAAGACGCAGATGAGGCAGTAAGCGCTGCAAATAAAATCGGCTGTCCTGTTGTACTGAAAGTTGTATCGCAGGATATTCTGCACAAGACAGAGGCAGGCGGCGTAAGGACAGGACTGAAAAATGCGCAGGAGGTTTTAGACTCATTTAATGAAATGCTCTTTGAAATATCAGACCATTATCCGACAGCAAGTATTGAAGGGTTTTTAATAGAAAAAGAGGCTCAAAATGGTGTTGAGGTAATTGTCGGCGCGATAAGAGACCCTGTATTTGATATATCACTGATGTTTGGCATCGGCGGAGTTATGGTTGAACTTATGAAGGATGTTTCATTCAGAATAGCGCCTGTTACAAAAGAAGAGTGCGCTACGATGATGAAGGAAATCAAGGCATATCCAATGCTGACAGGATATAGAGGCAGCCCGCCGGTAAATCTTGATAAAATCGCAGACTGCTTAATAAAGGTTGGCAGTATTATGAAGGAAATAAGTGATATAAAAGAGATTGAAATCAATCCGCTTATTGCATATCCTGACAAAGTAGTCGCAGTTGATGCAAGGGTGGTGTTGGCATGAACAAAACGCACGGCGGAAATATCTGGCAAATTGCAAAAGAGAATACTCTAAAACCAGAAGATATTATTGACTTCAGTTCCAGCATAAATCCGCTTGGCATGTCTCCAAAGGCAATTGCTGCATTAAAAGAGATTCATAAAATCATCCCATCGTATCCTGAACCATCTGCATTTGATGCAAGACAGGAACTATCCCGATTTCACAATATCCCAATTGAAAATATTTTAGCAGGGAACGGCTCAACAGAGTTCATCTATCTCATACCGCAGATATTTAAACCAAAAAAGACATTAATAATAGAGCCTGCATTCAGCGAATATAGAAATTCGCTTGAGATTTGCGGGTGCAAGGTAGAAACATACCCACTGTGGACAGATTTTAAATCTGTCCCCGCAAAGATGCCTGATATTGAAAAAATCTATCTCATGCTAAAAAATAATTATGACCTTGTCTATCTCGGCAATCCTGCAAACCCGACAGGCGCATTATTAAAAAAAGGAGCAATCCTAAAAATAGCAGATGAGTGCAAAAAATACTCTGCGCTCTTAATGGTTGACGAGGCATTTATAGATTTTGCAGAAGAAGAATCAATAAAAAAAGAGGCTGTGGAACGGGATAATCTAATAGTCATCCGCTCCATGACAAAGTTTTTTGCAATGGCAGGACTGAGATTCGGCTATCTTATTTCTTCACAAAAGATTGTAAAAAATATTGCATCATTCCAGCCGCCTTGGTCTGTAAACACGATTGCGTCAATGGCTGCTATTGCAAGTTTAAAAGACACAAATTATATTGAAGATACAAAAAAGTGGTTTACATCAGAGTCTGAATTTTTATTTGAGGAATTAAATTCAATCCATGGCTTAAAGGCATATCCATCTAGAGCGAATTATTTTCTTGCAGAGATAATGATAGAAGGCATCACATCAAAGATGCTCTATGAAATGCTTCTGAAAAACAGTATCATAATAAGAGACTGCTCGTCATTTGGATTGGGCGAAAGTTTTTTTAGAACAGCAGTTAAAGGCAGGAAAGAAAATACCATTTTACTTGAAGGACTTAAAAAAATTCTAGCCTCTCAAGTCCATTTATTTTTAGCGTGAACTAACCCTTTTCCTCATCTCCATCATAATATCAGGCGTAATCTCTTTCAAGCCTTTTCTTTTTGCATAGCCCTCCACACCCTTTTTAACCATTGTCCTTAAAAACACAGGGACTTTCCCAAGCCTCTCTTTTGCCTCATCTGTCCAAAGTATTTCAACCCCTTGACCCCTTGACCCTTGACCCTTGACCCCGTCTCCATCATACTCGCACCACGAATCCCCTTCCATCACATCCCCTTTTTCCGCATAAGCCCTTGCCCTGCACCCGCCGCAGACTTCATTAAATTCGCAGTCCTTGCAATTTCCTTTGTAAGCAGGGTTTCGCAAGGTCTTGAATATATCCGCATTATCCCAGATGTCAGACAACCTCTGTTTCCTGACATTTCCTGCAGATGTCGGCATATACGGGCACGGCGTAACATCTCCCTCTGGAGTAATTCTGAAATAATGAGTCCCTGCAAGGCAGCCGCTTGTCGCGCCTTTCATTATTTCTGAATCAGGGTTGATTTCCTGAACAACCCTTAAAAAATGCGGGGCGCACCTTGCCCTGACCATGATTTTGTCTTCATATTCCTTTTGCGCATTTGCAAGATATTTCAACATATCCTCATACTGCTTTGGTGTTATATCAGTCATCTCCTGTCCCCTGCCTGTGCATACAAGAAAGAACACATTCACTGCCCTTGCGCCGATTTTGCAAGCATATTCAATCACAGCAGGGATTTCATCATAATTATTTTTTGTGACAGTTACCTGCAGCTGAAAATCAATACTATGTTTTTTAAGCGCATCTATGCCTGAAACTGTTTTTTTCCATGCGCCATCAAGACCCCTGAACCTGTCATGGGATAAAGGTTTGAGAGAATCAATGCTTATGCCGATGCCTTTTATATTGCTCTCTTTGATTTGCAATGCAATATGAGCATCAATCATTGTGCCGTTTGTCCCAAGCACAACCATTAAGCCCTTGCTGGATGCGTATTTTGCAATATCAAAAACATCATCTCTTAAAAGCGGCTCGCCTCCTGTTAAAATCAGCATTGTGTTAGGATTGATGGATGCAATATCATCTATAAGTGCAAGCGCCTCATCAGTTGAAAGTTCACCTTTTGGGGATGTAAGTTCAGACGCATCCAGATAACAGTGCCTGCACTTCAGATTGCACCTCTTTGTAATATTCCATGATATGAGAAATGGTGTAAATGAGTTCATCCCATACCCTTCCTTGCCTCTTGCATAACCTTAATATCTATCTCCTTGTAACCTTTTTTAACAGCATAGTCTGTAACAACATTTTTGACAATCCCTTTTGCCATAGCAGGGATTTTTTCAAGCAAGTCCAAAGCATCTTTTGTCCAGATTATGTTGCTTTGTCCCCTCACCCTATCCCTCTCCCGCAAGGGTAGAGGGGGAACGAATTCCCTTCCTGAAATCAGGATATTGCACTTTGCAAGCCTGAATTCAGGCGCAGCATGAACACCGACCCTTCCCATCACAAGCAAATCAGGTTCTTCTTTTTCAACATATTTTAAAATCTCCTCAAATGCCTTGCCTGTTAAGAGTTCTGTTGTTATTTCAAAATTTTCATCCTTTGCAATATCCTTTGCAGTATCAAGATGGTCTTGATATATTTTTGCAAGCCCTTTATCTATGATTTCTTCATGGAGCCTTTCCTGCTCCTTGAACTTAAAGATTTTGCCTGCCTCATCTGACAGGACGCCTGCAATGTTTTTAAATGCCGCATAATGAAAATTCGGGTCAAATGCTGATATGCAAGCAATTGAAGAATTAAAAATCCTTGCAAGCCCAATTGCAGACTTTAATCCTGCAAATGAATTCGGACTGCCGTCAATTGCAACAACTATCTTATTCAATCCCCCCTCACCCCCCTTTGATAAAGGGGGGAACAGGGAGGATTTTTTTGTAAAGTGGGGATTGAGGGGGGATTTCATAACAAGGACATCTTTTTTTATTCTCCTAACAACCCTTTCACAAACACTTCCAACCTGTGTCTTTTTAACCTGACCAAGCCCTAAAAAACCAATTATAACAAGGTCATAATCACTTGTCTGAACATCATTCACAATCTCAAGATAGTTTTTACCTTCCAGCATTTTTCTGCTGCATGGAATATTTGCCTCTTTGCACCTGTTTTCAAAAACATCAAGATATGAATCGGATATTATCTGCAAACCCTTTGTTATCAGGTCATCGTGGATGTCCCTCTGCTTTTGCAATTCTTTCTCCTCCTGATATTTGGGAGGGAGGCCGCTCTCCATAGCCTTAAACCTGTTATCGTGCAGCCGTGCCGCATAAACATGACTGCCTGTAATATGGCTTTTATAGCCCTTTGCCAGAGAGATGCCTAAATCTATGCAAAAGTTTGAATATTCTGAATTATCAAGCGGTAAAAGTATATTCTTATACACAAAAACCTCCCATGAAATTGATTACACAGATTTTTAAAAATGATTACACTGATTAAAAACTACTATTTTGCCTTAATCTGTGTAATCAGCCTTTATAATCGGTGTAATCTTTCATAATATCTCCATATTGTGATGTTATCAAATTTTTATACACAACGACATAAATAAAATCGCATATAGAGCGTCAGAACAAAGCAGACCAAGGAGCAACGCAGGTATGCGAAGTTATGACGCTCTGTATAAAAACTATTGTAGCGGTAAAAAGATATTAAAGGTAGTTCCCTTGCCCGCTGCGCTTGATACGGTTATCCTGCCATTGCATTCATTTATTATCTTCTGAACAATGGAAAGCCCAAGACCTGTGCCAGTAGGCTTGGTAGTAAAGAATGGGTTAAATATCTTATCTATCTGCTCCTGTGAAATACCGCAGCCTGTGTCTGATATGGACACTTTTACGAAATCCTTATCAGCCGCACCATTACACCCTGCCTCTATCTTAATTAAGCCGCCATTAGACATAGACTGGATTGCATTCAGCAAAAGGTTTATAAAGACCTGCTGCATCTGCTGGGGGTCAATCTGAACATTGAGGTTATCATTCCCAATCGCCTCATCTATTATTATGCCCTGCTTCATAGCCTCTTTTCTTACAAGAAACAAAACATCCTTCAACACCCTGTCTACACGGCAGGCTGAAGACTGCTTGACAGATGGATGCGCAAAATTAGAGAATGTCCTTATAAATGCCGCAAGCCTGTCAACCTCTTTAAGTATGCGGTTTAAATATTTCCTCTGCTCTCCTTTAAGCGGAGAATCATCCTCCATTGCCTGAATAACTGTTTTGATAGATGCCAGAGGATTGCCGATTTCATGGGCAATGCCTGCTGACAATTCACCGATGGATGCCATTTTATCTGCCTGATGCAATTGCTTTTCCATCTGCTGCTGCTCGCTGTGCGAGAGTTCAAGTTCACGCGTCCTCTTTTCCACCTCTGCCTTCAGTTCTTCATTCCATTTAAGTATCTTTTCTCTGGATTCTTTGAGCGTATCAACCATATTGTTGAACCGTTCTGCAAGACTTTCTATCTCATCGCCTGTCCTTATATCAAGTTTGTGGTTAAAATCCCCTTCGGCTATCCATTCTACTTCCTTGTGAAGTTCAAGGATTGGTCTTGTCAGCCTCCTCGCCATCCATATGCCAACAACAACAGACGACAATATGGATATGATGCCGATAACAATATAGACCATCCTAAGCCTTGAAACCGATGCAAATATTTGAGCCTTCGGGTATTCCAAAACCAGTATCCAGTAGTCCTTTGAAATAACATCGCCTGTATGGATAGGGGCGTATGATACTATCCTATATGGTTCTTTGACTGTCCCTGTCTTGCCGCTTAAAACCCTTGCTACAGCCTCCTTTGAAAAATCCTTGCCAAGCCCTTCTGTTGAACCCAGAATAAATCCTTTATCTGCTGTCTGACTATTTATGCGGGACAGATAAAAACCGTCTTTATTGACAAGATATGTAGAGCCGCCTCTCGCAATATTCATCATCTGCATCTGCTGTATAAGGTAATCTGCAAAGATATTGACAATCACTATCCCCTGTTTTTTGCCTTTAGAGTCAAATACAGCCGTGGCAACCCTGACAACGGATTTATGCGGAAGTTCCACCTTGCCCCACTCAATATTCAAATCCATTGGAGAAACATAACACTGGCCTTTTTCGTATTTCATTGCCTCTGTGAAATAATATCTATCGCCTTTAAACTGCAATCTTTCAGATGGAACAACAAATGACGATTTGCCGTCAAAATCCACCCTTATCACCTCATTGCCCTTTTCATTTATATATCTAATCTGATAATAGTATGAACGGCTTTTTGAAAAGGCAAGATATTCCTCTTCAAGTATATTTCTCAATCTTAAGGATTTTGCATTGTCCACAAAACCTCTTATGCCGCTGGACTGGCTCAAATAAAGCACATCATTATGAACAGTATTTAAGAATTTCTCTATATCAGACGCCTTTGATGAGACCTCATATTCAAGATGATGCAATGCCGTGTCTTCGAGCGCCTTGATGGAATAATGCACAGCATATGCGCCGCCGATAGACACAGGCACAACCGCAAGAAGCAAAAGCGCAATAACGAGTTTTGCCCTGATGCTTAATTGTATGGCAGATTTGTCATTCATCCCTATTTTTAGTGTCAGTGTCAGTGAAGACAGTGTCAGTGTCAGGTTTTTACTGACACTAATCACTGACACTGACACGGTCTTTGTTTCATCCGTGTGAATCTGTGGCTAAACATAATAATCAGACCAACTACTTTGCTTCTACAGGATACCCTGCGTCAACCCATGCATCAAAGCCGCCAAGCAAAGCCCTTGCTTTTTTAAAACCTTTACTAATTAAGAATCGCGCCACACGGGCGCTTGTATGTTCATCCGGTCAGGTGCAGTATGTTATAATCTCTTTATCCATTGGCAGGCTTCTATATTTTGCCTCAATTGCAGCAGGGTCTATCCTTACAGCGCCCTTTATCTTTGCCTTGCTTTCCATATAAGACGCTGATGTCCTCACATCAAGGATAATAATATCCTCGCCCTTATCCATCTTTGCCTTGAGTTCTTTTACAGCAATCCTTTCGTCTCCAGCCATGACAGCAGAAGGCATGAACAAAACACCTGCTAGGACTAAAACCAGATATAAATTTTTCATATCTTCCTTCCTCCTTTCACAAAACCTTTTTATATAACAGGTAATGAGATTTTTCTGTTATCTTTAATGCCTTTTTTATTTTGTCTTTTTTGATGCCGCTGCTCATATTATTCAATATCTCTTTATAAAATCTATTATAGAACTCATCTGGATAAACCCAAACTTCAAAAACCACTCTGTTTTTATTATAAGATTTATCTATTGCATAATCAAACTCAAAGGTTTTTTGAGGCGCTATGCGGGTATCATAGGATTCTTCTGAAAGGTCAAGGCTCACATGTCTGCCGACATATGCCTCTTTTACAGAAGGCTGAATGATGATGCCTTTTTTATCCAGCATAAATCCCTTAATAACGACCAGCGGTGTTGCATAAGTAGGGAAATAGTGGCCAACCCATGTATTTGTAATTACAAGTCTTGCTATTTCCTTATCCCTAACAACATCAATGGCAATTCCTTTTCTAACCATCGCTGCATCATGGATGCCTCTCCATAGATGCTGTCTGTCAGGCATATGGCAGTTTTGGCAGGTTACATTATTTTTTCCGTAAATACTTTCTTTCCACTCCCTGTATGTATTTGTAAGAACCTTGCCGTTTAATTCATAACCTTCATCAAGTTGATGGCACGCTGCGCAAAACTCCGCCTTCTCAAAAAAATCTTTTTCTATAAAATCATGCTTCTTTTGTTCCTCACTTTTGACTTTTGGCTTCGGGGCACCCACGATAGTGGGTTGTTTGAGTTTTCTTTTCGGCGGCACATAAACCTTCCCTTCCCTCAAATGACACACACTGCATGAAACCCCTGAAAGTTTGAGTTTGTTGTCAAAATTCGGATTTTTAAATCCACCCTGCCCCCCTTTATTAAGGGGGGGTGTAGGGGGGATTATAACCTCTGTTTGTTCTTCCATCGGCGCATGGCAGAAATAACATGACATGGCAAACTCAGGGTTTTTATGAGGGTCTATCTGTCCAAGGAGCCCGGGACCAACTGCCCTGCTGTGCAAAGAGCCCTTCCATCCGTTATACTGCTCTTTATGGCACTCGCCGCAGGCTTCAGGATGAAGTGATAATCCCCCGCCGCGCTCATCCGACCCATCCTTCGGATGGGTACCCCGATGAGCACCCGCCCCCTTTAAAAAAGGGGGGATTAAGGGGGGATTTAAAATTTGAAATGGGATAGGTCTTTTCCAGTATTCTTTTAAAAAATCCTCTCCTCCTTTTGTTTCAGAGGAGAGGATAATCAAACTCAATATCGGGATTAAGACATAAAATATTACTTCTTTTTTCCACACGGGTTTTTTATACCACATGGATGCTTCATGCCGCAAGGATTCATCTGTCCGCCTTCTTCTTTGGAATGTGATTGGACATAGGATGCAAGCGCAGTCATTTCAACTGAATTCCATGCAAGTGGTTCAGCCTTCATCGGATTGAGCATGCAGAAGTTTATCATCTGGTCAAGCGTTACGATATCATCAGGCATCTTAACATATTTTGGGAAAGGCGTCTTTTTTAAACCCTTTCCATCTGGATGACATGAACTGCATGACATCCCTGAAGTCCCTAGTTTCGCATCCTTCCAGAGTTTCTCGCCCATATCTTTGAGTTTTGCCTTATTAGTTACGGCATTTGTCCTGACAGGCTTTGGCTTCATTGCGCATGGGTTTTTGGCGCAAGGATTTTTTGCCGCGCAGGGATTTTTTGCACTGCAAGGATTCTTCACAGCACATGGATTTTTTTCAGCGGCATCTGCTGATATAACCCCGTAACCAAAAATAACAACCACTGCAATCAGAACAGCAAATATTTTCTTTCTCATACGATATTCCCTCCTTTTAGTTTTTAATTTATATTCTATACAAACTTATTATCATCGTCAATTTTTTTTATGCCATAAGAAACCTCCCATGAATAGTGCTTTTGTCAAGCACTAAATATTTGATTAAGAATCTTTTAAGAATAAATATGCTTTGTCTGGACATTTCGTGAGTCTTTAACCCTTTTCAGATTACCGTTATTTATCAGGGAATCAGCCATC
>JACRNI010000004.1 GCA_016234925.1 Deltaproteobacteria bacterium
AACGCAATTATATGTTTTTTAGGATACCTCCACCGCCATACAGCAACATGCAGGCACAAACAAACAATAAAAATTAAAATACCTGACAATAAAATGGAGGTTTTCATTTATAGTTTTCTTTCAGACCCGCCAACAAATCAGCCTCTTGCCTTATTTATATTTGTTTTTAAATTGTCTTTCTAAACTGCCAAGCATAAAAAAGAGTGGACATGTAAGACCGCCTCCTTTCTTCCTTGTGCCGTAAAAAACTACTAATCAAGTAAAAAAGGGGGAATAAAGGGTTAAATATTTTAAATCTAACTACCCACCTGAAATTTCTATATAACCAAGGATGGCGTATAAAAAAATATGATAAATGTTGCAGATTAATAATATTTTCCTTATCCTTAAGTGAAAGAACGCTTTCTTTCAAAAACGATTTGGGCATATCTTTAAATGAATAATCGGGCTTGAGATAGCCTTTTTCAATACAATAGTTGGCAAGTTCTGTGTTAGGAAACGGTAAAAACAGAGAACAAAACGGCAAATGCGTCCCTGCCTTATGGTTTAATTCTATTGTCTTATATGCGTCTGAAAGCGTTTCACCCGGCAGACAAAACATATTTGATGTCTGAACCTGAATCCCGTATTTTCTAGCAACTTGCCCGCATTCAATAATCTGTTTGTCAGATATTTTTTTATTTAATATCTTTTCTCTCAACAAATCATTCCCTGTTTCAATGCCAAAACTTATGGTTTGGCAGCCTGCCTCTGCAAGCATCTTTGCAAGGTCATCATTCATTAGATTTGCCCGTGTTGTGCACATAAATGGATGTCCTATCTCTTTCTTGTAAAGCTCCAAAAATTGCGAGAGCCATTTTTTGTTTGCTGAAAAAAGGTCGTCAACAAAAAATATAGATTCAACATAATGTTTCTTGCATATATTTGAGATTTCGCGGATTAAATTCTCGGGGTCCTTGTATCGCAGGTATTTATTAGCGCTGTCCTTAAATATATTTTGGATTTGCCCGAACTGCTTATTGCTATCAATACATCCCCTTGGTCAGCGAACATCTCAATGGCCTTTTCAAATACATACTGGTAACCAAAGTCATTGCTTAAGCATGTTAAAAGAGATGAATCCGTGAAACAGATGGCGCACATGCCGCCGTTTTTAAAATAGTCTATTGCCTGATGACTTGCGATAGAGGCGCTTCCTCCATTGCCGATAAAGATGTCCTTATTGTCTCTTTTTGTCTCTGATACAATTAAATTTATTGACTTTGCCAGTCCACCCGCAAGATCAACACTTTTATTATTACCATCAGTTACCTTTATCTTTGGAAAAAGGCCGATGAGTTCCGAAAAATAACGAACTATATCATCTTTCATATATCCCATCCTTTCATGAGAAAACACGGTTTTATCTCTCAAAAATAACGGGAGTGATACAAAAATAAGGATCACAGAGAAAAAGGAGTATAATTTTGTGATAATGTTTGTAATCTCTGCCTATATTTTAACAGGCACAGCCCCATCTAAAAAGGCATATATCACAGTATGAGAACCTTTGCGATAGATCTGCCTGTCTCCTCTTCTTTAAAAACTCTTCTGGCGATAGTTCTCTGCCCCCTCCCCAATAACCAGCAAGTTTCTTCCTGAGCAACTGCATATCCGGACCATTCCATATCTTCCTGAAATCGTCTCTAAATATATTGCCGACTTTGTATTGATAATTTGGAACATCTATGGGTTCACCCATATAAAATTCCTTTGTTGTTTCTTCTTCATTTCTGCACATAAACCCACATGCGTATATATCACCCTTTAATGTAATATTCGTAGTTGTCCATGGGTAACCGCAATATTTTTCCTTTGGCAATAAAGGCCTTAAAGACAACTCCAGACCCATTTCCCTTGCAGAAGCAACAGCCTTATCAAGATAGAACTTGGCATTTTCAGCATACATAAGATGCATTTTGTCCTGTTCATTGTTCAAGGGAACTATATGGAGGAGTGAAACACCATCAGCGCCAACCTCTTTTGCAAATCTAGGAAAATCAGGAAGGTCCGTTAGATTATCCTTCATCATAACTACCTGAATGAACAGTAATATATTCGGCATATTCTTTCTAAGCCTTCGCACACCATCTGCCACCTCTCTCAGTTCCACTCCTCTTATATCTCTGTATCTTTCCGGGTCTACACTATCTATTGAGATATATGCCCTGCTAATGCCATTTATTTTCTGGATGTTTTCCTCGGTAAGCAACGTTCCGTTTGTGGTGATAACAATCTGGGTATTTTTATCTCTATCCTTTATACCTCTCATAATCTCAGGCAAATATGGATACATAAGGGTTTCTCCAAGCCCAACGAGACTTAAATACTTTACCTTTGGAAATTTCTTTAATATTTCTTCAAATTCAGCCGCAAGCATACTTGCCTTTTCAACATCGACCTCTTCCCTGAGACACATCACACATCGTAAATTGCATAATTGTGTTATTTCAACACTCAACATTCGTGGGAGTGGGGCATACGGAAATCTGTACCTGTAAGCAAAAGACAGGAACATACTTGTTGCCTCTTTATATATCCTCCTTTTTGACAGCATCCTCAACAATTTCATTGCTCAAAACCTCTCTTTAGATAATCTCTTGCTGGCGGCAGATTCAATGCAATTTCATACATACACTCTGGAATTAATAGGCCTTTATTTTTTATACCATGCAATTTCTTCTGCCAATCCATCGCGCAAAGAGACTTTTGCATTATAGTTCAATATTCTTATCAATTTATCAATTCTATATGTATTGCTGCTCATTAACTTTTTCAGATTACTCGTTGAAAACGGCACTTCTATTCGGGTAATAAAGTTAATGAAATCCCCAATAAATCCCAATATTGAGCACATCTTATTATGAATATGAAAAAACTTCTGCTTACGACCAAGCAACCCGGCAATCTCTTTGCTGATATCATTCAGGGAATAATTTTTGCCATCCGTAACAATAAACACTTCTCCAAATGCCTTTGGATTACCAATCGCACATATTATAGCCTCAACAAGATTGTGGGCTGAAACAAGACTTTTTAAATTTTTACCGCTGCCAAAAATTACAAACAGCCCTCTATCTATATACTCAATTATTTTTATCATACCATTCCGGTCATAGGGACCATAAATTAAGCTAGGGCGCAGTATAGTTATAGGGAAATTACATTTCACCCAATAATCAGTTAATATTTTTTCCGAGTCATATTTACTTCTTCCATATTCGCTGTCAGGCTGGCATGGAAATGTTTCATCCCTTTCTCCGTTGTAATAATCTCCCATAGCGCTGCATGAACTTATATATATGAATTGTTTAATGCGAGAATCCTTTGCAATCTCCGCTATATTTTTGGTCCCAATTATATTGCCTTCAAAACCCCTATGATGCTTTCTTTCACCTTTTGACGAAAAATTTGTTATTGCAGCACAGTGAATTACCACATCAATGCCATCCATCTTACCAACCAGTGTATCTCTATCTAAAATATTGCCTTTGACAAACCTTATTTTATCTTTATCTTCTATATGAGATATATCACTCATCTCTCTAATAAAAGCATAAACTTCATGGTTCAGACCAATCAGCCTTTTAATAAGGTGAATACCAAGTAAACCCGTAGAACCAGTGACAAATATCTTCATAGTATTTTATTCTATTACCTCAACCCATGCTTCCTATGGAAAATAATCTCTTTAAGATGAAGAGGTATCTGTCTTACAAGAAACCGCGGCTTTAATGCCATCATAAAATTCCAGTCATTTTGCGTAAGAAATGGACAAAGTACGCACTTAGTATTTTGAACGACATGCTCAAAGGCTTTTTTAACCCCTACTTCCTTAACATTTAAGGCATCAAATGTGCCCATTAAAGGAAAGCACGGGAATGCGCGGCCATCGGCATCTATTGTAAATTTATGTCTTGTATAGCCGCAGGGAATTGGTTTTACACCAACTGGCAAGTCTTTCATTGTAAGTGTAGGTGTTTTAAAACTTACAGGCCAGTCCAATGCAAGGTCTAATGATTCATCGGAAATGAAGATGGGAAAGCCCTCTTTCTTAACTTTAATTATCTCTCTTATTGCATTGCGGATCTCATCATCAGTCAGGGAAAGTTCTCCTGTCTCCGGCGTGGTTGGAAAGAGGATGCTGAACTCTAAATGAAAGGTATACCTTTTAGCCAATTCTGCCATATACCTGATGTCATCTTTTGTATATTTGGTAAGCGTGCTCTGAACTCGGAGGGGGATGCCATAGTCTTTTACCAACTCTATAGCCTTTATTGCCTTTGCATAACTTCCTTTGCCGCGATTGAGGTCATTATTTTCCTCTCTGCCATCAAGGCTTATACATAATCCATCAACCATTTTAATTTCTTCTATCTTTTTAGGCAGTAATGCCCCGTTTGTAATCAGATTTATACACCATCCTTTACCCTTCATATACCTGACAATTTCACCTATATCCTTTCTTAGAAGAGTCTCACCCCCATGCACTGTAGCATATACAGTTCCATTGTTATGAAGGTCATCAATAATTGCCTTTAATTCCTCTGTAGTAAAATCAGCAGATGCACTGCGCTCGTGGTACCCGCCAAAACAATATTTGCATTTAAAGTTGCAGGCATTATTAACAACAAGCACTACAATACGAGGTTTGCATACCCCCATTAAACGGTCTTTGATTATTAAAATTGGCACTCTGGCGCGAGGTATTATTTTGTCTCTTATCATCGTTTTGTTATCCCTTTCTTTTAAATTGATTTGAAAAATAAGAATCTCTAATCTTTATTATTGCATAAGAAGATAGTATCATTAAATAAATATCTAGATAAACTCTGTGGCTTGTATGTGCAAAAAATACTGCCGATATTACTGTAAATGTAAAAAATAGACTGTAAATTATAGACAATTCCCTCCACTTATCTATAGCAAGAAATGCACCAATAATCCCCAGCAATAGTATAGGTAGATATGTTATTGTATAAGAAACATTTTTTACCCAATCACTCCCTTGAGGTGAAAATCTCCATCCAAACGCTGCATAAATCTTTAGAAAAGCGCCCTTTAACACAAGCAATGGATTTTCTTTCATAAACTGCACTGCCTTTTGTTTAAACCAATTATCCCTCTCTACTTCACTCAATCTTCTATATTCTTCCTTTTCTTTGTCTGGAATCGCAGCCCATGCCTTTTCTGTCATCCTGTCAATATGTTCATACGGATAACCACTTAATAAATATGGATTCTGCCCCCACCAAAGGTGTGTTCCACTGTGAATAACAAAAGATGGTTTACCGTGAAAGTGGTAATTTCTAATTAACCATGGTGCACTTATAACAATAAAACCAAGTAGCATTGCTAAAATTATTTTAATCCTGTTGTTTTCAATAACCAAGGCAAGCCACAAAATAGCAAATGGTAAGAATGCAGTAGGTGTAACTTTTAGCAAAATTGCAAGGGCTAAAAAAATACCAGCAAGAAATGAATGGGATAAGTAACCAGTTTTTTTGCTTTTCAGAAAAAGAAATATTGCAACCGCAGTTAAAAATGTAAATGGTGCGGTATCCTGGAGGCTTGTATCGTGAAATACATAGTAAGGGTATATTGCCGCTAATATAGATGCAAGAATACCAACTCTTTTATTAAAAATCTCCTTTGCTATAAAATATGTAAAGAGGACGGTTAATGTTCCGATTAAAGACTGAAGCAGGATAGGAGGGATAGAATTCTTACCAAAGATACTATATAACCCTGCCAGTATTAAAGGATATAAAGGCGCCCTTGCAGACCATAATTCACCTAACATCTCATCCACACGATGAAATCCTTTGCCTTCAGCAAAATTTATTGCCAATTCAGCATATTCAACATATCCGCATTCCCAGAAACCTTTTGCATGGCAGCCACCTAAAAAAGGAAGATAGCCTGAATACAATGACATACCTACAACAACTCTCAATAAAAATGCGGTTGCCACTACTATAAAAAGTAGATACTTTACCCTTTTTTCATTACTCACCAAACCGCTCAAACCCATTTTCATCCTCTGCCTCTCTCACTTCATTATTGCCTTGAAGAAAAACTTCCTGCAATTACTGCACGCAAGAATGTATTTTACTGCCCTTATCAAAACAGTTCCACCCAAAAGCAACAGGGCAAATAATACCTGCGGTGATAATAATTCTTTTAAAGGCAGTTCAAACCATTTTCCGCTGCCGCTTTGACCGGGATTAAAAAGTTTCTTCAAATTGGTAAAATTCAAGTAAAATAACAGGTTTGCCAGAAGAATAGTCCCTTCCAGTTCCTTTTCTGTGCATCCATCCGGCACATAAGGCAATGGATATTTTTTTCTTATGCCTCCGGTAACAGCGCCGGCAGAACTGAAATTAATCCACATAGGCTCTTTCTTGATTTTATCTTTTACCATATCATACATTGCTGTCCCAGGGTATGGGGTTGCATTATTGAATCTCGCCCTGTCAACGCCAATCTGCAGGGCAAGTGATAAGGCTTTAAATCTGTCATCAAATGTCTCGGTCGGAAAACCAAATATGAATGTGGCCTCAGTGGCAAACCCCATCTTTTTTGCAAGATTTATGGCATCTATATTTTCCTGCACGGTTTCAGCCTTATTAATCAATTTCATTAGATTCTCGGATGCGGTTTCAACTCCGAACATCAAACTGTCAAAATTTGCAGCCCTCATCGCCTTCATAAGTTCTTTATCAATGCTGTCGCCGCGGGTTTGAACGCCAAAAGAAGCCTTTTTATGAAAACCCATTTTCTGCATCATCTCGCACAACTCAAACACCCTTTTTTTATTTCCGGTAAAATAATCATCAAAAAATGTAATATTAGGCTGCTTCAACTCATTTATTAAATAGTCAAGTTCTTCTATGACCCGCTCTGAAGAAGTATATCTGTATCTTCTTTTTGTAATAACCCGCTGGCTGCAAAAAATGCAGTCAAAAGGACATCCTCTTGATGTAAGGATAAAGCCAAGATTATATCTAGATGGGTCAAACATATCATATGGAAACATAGGAACTTCGTCCATATCAACCATACGAGTTGAAATTCCGGTATAAACAATCTTTCCATCCTCAACAAAACCTATGTTTTCAAGTTTTTCTTTCTTTATTTTACCAGATTTGATTTGTTTGATTAGTTCAAGAAAGGTATATTCTGCCTCGCCTTTAACAACAAAATCAACATTGCCGTTTTGAAGTATTTCATCAGGCATTACAGTGGCATGGATGCCGCCAAAAACAATTATTGCCTCTTTATCAACTGATTTAATCAGTTCTGCTATTCTGTATCCGCTGGCCACATTGGCTGTCATAACACTGATACCAATAATACGCGGGCGCTTACATTGCTTTAGGATATCCTCTACTGTATTCTCATTAATATCTTCTAGTTCAAGGTCAACTATCTTAACAGAAAACCCTTGTTTTCTCAGAAAACCAGCAATGATACCAACTCCAATCGGCACACTTCTGGGCACAAATCTTTTAAATCTGCCCAATTGAGTGTTGATTGGCGATATTAAGATAAGGTCATACATCTCAACTTTTCCTTTAAACAGCTTATATTTATAATCTTTTTCTCTCTATAATGGCATCAACAACACAGTGACAGATGACAAGATGGGCTATCTCTACATAGCCGTAGGAGTTTGACGGCACATAGAAATTAAAATCCCCTCTGTTTCTGAGGGGGTTGTCTGGTTTAAAACCAGACATGGTAATTATATGACAGCCTTTTTTTCTGCCTGCTTCTGCGCCCCTTAATATATTTTCAGACTTGCCTGAACTGCTTATTGCTATCAGAACATCCCCTTTATCAGCAAACATCTCAATGGGTTTTTCAAATACATATTCATAGCCAAAGTCATTGCTTAAACATGTTAGAAGCGACGGGTCGGTAAAACATATTGCGCGCATGCCGCCGTTTTTAAAAAAGTCTATTGCCTGATGACTTGCAATAGAGGCGCTTCCGCCGTTGCCTATAAATATAACCTTGCAGCCTTTTTTAGTTTGATTAGTAATTAAGTCAATGGCGCTATCTAAAGCGTCTGTAAATTCAATGGATTTGTTATCGCCATTAGCAACTTGAATCTTAAAAAATATTTCCCCAAGTTCTTTAAAATAACGGCTTATGTCTTGTTTCATATCATCTCCTTTTATAAAATTATCAAGGCTTCTTTTTAACCGGCTCCGGCTCCAATACTGTAACAAGCCCTTTTATCTCTTCAAACTTTTCTCTCTTGATTCCGGCAAGTTGAAGTTCATCTACCTTTTTAAATGCCTTGTTCCGCTTCCTGTATTCTATAACAGCATTTGCCTCTTTTGGGGTTATGCCCGGCAGCAATTTTAAAGATGGAATGGTTGCAGTATTTATATCTATCAAGACCTTTAAATCGCTCTTGTCTGTGATAGTGAGATATTCTTTTATATTATTAAAAACCTTATCGCCAAGCCCTTTAATCTGTTTTATCTGGACAACTGCCTTAAATCCAGCGGCATCTTCTCTGTATTTTACTATCCTCTGGGCTGTCTTTTCTCCAATGCCCGGCAGCAATAAAAAATCCTGTTTTGATGCATCGTTGATATTTAACTTGCCCAC